>NZ_LMVP01000178.1 GCF_002287235.1 Methanosarcina spelaei | reverse complement strand
CCTTATCAGCAGATTGATGATACAGGTGCAAGAGTCAATGGTGTCAATTATTATACTCAAATTCTTTGTAATCCTTATTATACTGCTTATTTTACAGTTCCCAATAAAAATAGAGAAAATGTTTTAGACGTGCTTTTATGTGGAAAAGAAAAAACATACTGCTTTACTGATGAAGCATATAATCTGATGAAAACGTTTAATGTTTCCCAAAGTTGGATGGAAAAACTCTCGTCTTTTAAAAACAAAATATTCAGTGACGAAGAAATGCGTCGAAAACTGGATTGTGTTTTCTCACTTAATGGATATAAAACTACTAAGAAGAAAGTCCTTGAAGCCTGTGCAATTGCGGCCTATCATCAAAGTAAAGACATACCTGTGGTTACCACACTTTTAAGTGATGATGCACGTCAGTTCAGGCAAATTGCATATCACCATGCTCTTTGTTGGATTCATGACGGTAGAAACTACAAGAAATTAAGGCCAATAGTTCCGTATCATAAAGAAAAGCTGAAAGCTTTTCTGAACAGTTACTGGAACTTTTATGGTGAGCTTTCTAAGTTTGGAATAAAACCAGATTCAGAGGTAGCGGAGCAATTATCCGTTAAGTTTGATCAGTTGTTTTCTACCAAAACAGGATATGAACAGCTGGATGAAAGAATCGCTAAGACAAAAGAGAACAAGGAACAGCTGTTAAAGGTTCTGGTCTTGCCAGAGGTTCCGCTGCATAACAATGCAGCGGAACTAGCGGCGAGAGCAAAAGTCAGAAAAAGAGATGTGAGCCTTCAAACCATAACAGAGGAAGGAACAAAAGCAAATGACACATTTATGACGATTGTTCAGACAGCAAAGAAACTGGGTGTAAGTGCATATCAGTACATATGTGATAGAGTTGGCGGTACATTTGGGATGCCATCTCTGGCTCAATTAATCGGAGAAAAAAGCTCAATAAGCAGAAATTGAGAGCTTTCCACTCAATTTGAAGAGGATACCGTAATTAAACTAGATAAAAAATGAATTCGTTTGTTTAAAGTAAATCAAGTATCAACGGGAGATTAATCTTAAGGTAGATGCAGCGGAAGTTCAAAATCTGAATACTTGCATTTTCTGTTAAGATTTTATAACACTTGCATTTTTCTTTAAGATTGCTATCTCCCATTAAATTAGGAAATTGCCTATGAAATTATGTTTGTTTATTACGTTGATCCGGCATTTTTTCTAATATATTCCATTTTTCTAATGTATTCCATTTTTCTAATGTATTTCATTTTTCTAATGTATTTCATTTTTCTAATGTATTTCATTTTTCTAATGTATTTCATTTTTCTAATGTATTTCATTTTTCTAATGTATTTCATTTTTCTAATGTATTTCATTTTTCTAATGTATTTCATTTTTCTAATGTATTTATAACATCCTACGAAGTACCTTATTTTCTCGCATTTTCAATAAATATCTTTTAGTCATTTTTCAGTGTAATTCTGTTCCTGGTTTCACCGGTGGTTCGTCTTCTTGATTTTATCCTTGTTTTCCTGGATGTGTTGTATGATGCCGGTGTCTCCGTTACTCTTCAGCTTCATGGCTCGCTCTGTCGCCGTGAAATTCTGTACTCACATCTGCAGCATTGGCATTTTTTTATCAGATAAATCATTTAAGTCGTCCATGACATCCTGAGTAGCACCGTGATTGTTTGAGTACTTGCTTTTGGGTTCTGCCGGAACAGTCATAGCATATAAGGAATATCCGAACATGTAGTAGGATAGATAAAAACCAGTTTTTTTACGTCCGACGCCTTGAGTCCAAGCCTCATTACTGCAGCGAAAATATTGATAGCTTCTCCAGCATTCGGACCCAGAATATAAGCTCCAATTATACGGTCATTCGCTTCATCAATAATTACCTTTGAAGCTGCAAACTCCATTCCTTCTTTTCGGGTTGTGTACCAGTTGCTTCTGTCTCGAAATATTACCTTATATTTATCGTTATCTTTAACATAACTGGTTCCTACGGAAGCCAGGACAGGAATTGTATGAACTGCACTTGGAATACCTGTATAATCGACCTCAACACTATTCTCGTTAAGGATGTTAGCTGCTGCAACTTCTCCTTGAAGAGCTGCTACAGAATTAAGTTTCATACCCTCTGATACACAGTCTCCACCTGCATAGACTTGAGGGTTTGAGGTCCTCATGTAATTATCGACTGCAATAGCTCCCTTTTCAATCTTAATCCCGGCTTTTTCGAGATATAAACCCTCTATATTCGGAACACGTCCTGCTCCATGAATTATCATATCCGCAAGGAAGTTCTGAGTTTCTGACTCGGTTGAGGATTTAGGTCCAGTCCTCACCAGAAAGCCATTATCTTCTCTTCCTATCGAAACTACCGGTTTATTTATGAGAATCTTAATTCCTGCAGCTTCGGTCGTTTTTACAAGTAAACTCACCATGTCAGCATCAGAATGTCCCAGGAGTCTTTCGCTTCTGTGAAGAATTATGACCTCTGCCCCAGTCCTTCGTGCAACATGAGCGAACTCCAGGGAGATATGACCACCTCCTATGAAAATAATTCTTTCAGGGAGCTTTTCGGTGTTCATAAACTCTTCACTTGTGGTAACATATTCTTCACCGGGAAAATTGAGTTTTCTAGGCTTTGAACCCGTAGCAAGAAAAATATGTTCTCCTTTAAGTTTGTCTTCTCCGACAATTACTGTGTTTTGATTTTCAAAATAAGCTTTTCCATGGTATGCATCGATTCCCATCTCAATAAAATGGTTCTCAATTCTTCCAGGACATTCTTCCGTAGCTGTTCTCTTGAACTCGATAAGTGAAGGCCAGTCAATTTTTAAAGGATTTTGTATCCCCATACCTTTCCCTATTAACCGATTACTTCGATCCGTAACCTCGGCTAGATCCGTAAACATCTTTTTAGTATCACAGCCTCTGGGAGGAGAGATTCCCCCATATTCTCCGGAGTCAATAATAGCTATTTTTAATCCTGAGTTTGCAACTTTGTCAGCAAAGGTTCTGCCCGCAGTCCCAGTCCCGAGAATTATAATATCGTAGTCCTTTTCCATAATGCTCCCCCTTTTTCTATGTCTTCTCTTACATCCTCCTTTTTTACGTTCTCTCTTCTTCTAATTCACACTCTTTCTGAAAAAAGATAGTGAAAAGCCATATCCCAGTGAAATTTTATATTAGATTTATTATATTAAAAGATGATTAAATTAACGGGTTTATCCAGAAACTCAAAACTTGATTTGCTAATCTTGTATCTGGTATAGTAAACATAGAGCGTCAATTCCGGAATAGGTTCATAAAAATTGCGGCTCTTCGTCGTATAAAATGGGTAATTATTTATAATAAAAATATAATATAAATAAGTATTATATTATTTGATAAAAATAACTGCA
>NZ_LMVP01000177.1 GCF_002287235.1 Methanosarcina spelaei | reverse complement strand
CCGTAAGTGTTATCGTATACTTTCCTGCTTTGGAGTACTTATGCTTTGGATTCTGCTGGGTTGAACTTGTCCCATCTCCAAAACTCCATTTCCATTTAGTCGGTGTTCCTGTACTTGTATCAGTAAAGGCAACCGTTAATGGTGTTTTTCCTGAAGCAGGAGACGCTGAAAAGTTAGCAACAGGAAGTACTGCTACAGGTTTTTCGGAAACAATTATTGTAGCTGACTTTGAATCTGTACCGTTTGCATTTGCAACCGTAAGGTTGACAGTATAGTTCCCGGCTGATGTGTAAGTGTATACCGGGTTCTGCTCCGTGCTGTCGACAGTTCCATCGTTGTCAAAATCCCAGGCCCAGGAAGTTATGTCTCCAGCGGACTCGCCAGTAAAGCTGACAGTCAGAGGAGCTTTTCCGGAACTCACGTTTGAGCTGAATTTTGCTTCGGGGAGAGACCCCTGAGATTCCTTGAAAGCATAGACTTTCCCGCTTCCTATACTGAAAACCATCCCGTCGGCAACTGCCGGGGAGCAACCACAGCCTTCGTAACTCCAGACCTGTGCGCCTGTTTCGGCATCAAAGGCATAGAGTGTTGAAGAACCCGTGAAGAGTCCGGAGGCAGCCCCACCGGTAAAGACTTTTCCATCAGCAACAGCCGAAGAACAGGCCCAGTCTCCGATATTTTCGGAAGCGTTTGTTTCCCATAGGCTGTGCCCGTCGGAAGCATCAAGGCAATAGGTCTTAAGCTCACTGTATCCTGCAGTGCCTGTTGACAAATAGACTTTCCCGTCTACTACTGTCGGTGTCGAATCCGAGGGTGATACATCAGACCTTCCCCAGAGAACATGTCCGTCTGTCAGGTCAAGCTTGTAAATCCCGTCTGAGGAACCAAAACTGAATACAGTAACGTATAGCCCGTCTTCAGTAACTGTTACGGAGCCGCATGGACCGTTTTCAAACCCGTCATTTTTCCAGACAAGTTCTCCAGTTTCCGCATCCACACAATAGACTGCGTTTGTGGAAGTCCAGCATGACAGGTAGACTTTTCCGTCTTTGTAAGCAGGAGTGCTCTGGGCATAGATCCCGTCTACCTTGAAGGTCCACAGGAGAGCTCCGTTGCTTTCATCAAGGCAGTAATAATTGCCTCCGTCCCAGTCACTTACAAAGACTTTTCCATCTCCAATTGAAGGACCACCGTTGCATGAAGCAAGGTCTGTTGGGTTATTGAAAGTCCAGATTACTTCTCCGGTTGAAGCGTTTATGCAGTATGTATTTTTGCCTGCAGAGGCGAAAACTTTTCCTGAATCATATGCAGGAGAGGACCATGAACCCCATTCTGGAGCCTCAACCGTCACATTCCAGACTTCTTCTCCCGTATTCTCGTCAAAGGCAACAAGCTGTCCGTAGGAAGTTTGAGGATTGCCCATTTCATCGGTAGGGCCGTTACAGAGCCCGAAAATTTTGCCTTCGGCAATAGCCAAGCTCGAACTCGGGACAAGGGAATATGTATCATTAAGAGGTTCCGCAGTCCAGGCAAGGCTAGCGCTATCCGGGGCATCGGAATCTGTGTACCCGCTGTGCTGTGCATCCTTGTGGAACTGGTACCAGGTATCCTCAGAGATTACAGGCTGTCCCTCCTCAGTGACTTTGATCATGTCCTGGATTTCCTTGATATCACTACCGTTTCCGTTGCTGGAAGTCAGTTTGACAGTGTAGTTGCCTGTTTTATTGTAAATATGGCTGGGGTTCTGCTCCGTGCTGTCGACAGTTCCGTCATTATCAAAGTCCCAGGCCCAGGATGTAGGAGCACCTGTGGATTTGTCCGTGAACTGGACTTCAAGAGGAGCATCTCCGGAGGTTATATTTGCAGAAAATTCAGCTACAGGCATCGGCAAATATGCTGTGTTAATGACACCAACAGCCTCCAGATCCAAGCCACCAGATCCCCAGGTAACCCACCCATCGTAGATGGGATTTCCCTGAGAGTCCGAGAAGAAACCGTTGCCAGGTATGTCGACTACCCTCACGTAGTTGATATTGTTTAGATCCACACTGCCGTTCAGGACCTCTGTCATGTTCTCCAGGCAGCTGAGATCGAACGGTGTACCCCATGAATTACCATAGGCATTGACGTGCTTTCCTACTAAATTAGTCACATTGGTAGGCTCAATGGTCCCATACCCTCCCACCAAACCAGGCGTCAGCGAGACAGCCGGGAACCGAATAAAGGTGATGTTATCGGTGGAAACCTCCACAAAGGCCAACTCAGCAAATATCTCAGTAGAATCGATACCACCAGTTATGAACCCATTCTCAAAGAGAGCCAGGTCAGAACCTTCTCCGTTAGCAATAGGCACATCAAACCCGAAGGTCACCGAACCCGGCTTCTCCCCGGCCAGGAGCTTATTTTCGTCAAGGTCTCCCAGAGAAACGATGTCAAAATTGTCTCCAGTTACAGGGCCAAGAGCCTTGGTCGGATCAGTCCATTGGGGACCAATGCTCTGATTGGCAGGCGAATAATTAACAATAACGGAAGCCCATTCCAAGAATGTCGGATTAACCACGTTATTAGGCCCGCTACTCAAGCATTTACCTTCACCATCAGGCCCTACGAAACCAGGTATAGCCGGGTCAGGAGCACCGGGGTTGGTATTATTCATGGCAGTAGAATAACTATTTGCCAGGGATTTTGAGACCTCGATAAAGCCTACCTTAACATCTTCGTCACTTCCAGCAGCATTGCTCACATTAAACCTGACCGAGTAAACTCCAGGTACATTATAAGTGAACAACGGATTCTGGTCAGTGGAATCTACATTTCCATCATTATCAAAGTCCCAGGCCCAGGATGTAGGAGCACCTGTGGATTTATCCGTAAACTGGACTTCAAGGGGAGCATTTCCTGAAAGTGGAACTGCACTGAAGTCAGCAGCAAGACCCTGTACAGATCCGTTTGCTGTGATATAGTTTGTTTTCGTTTCGGTGTCAGAACCCTCAGCGTTTGTGACCTTGAGGCTAACTGTGTAAGTGCCTGCATTTGTATAAGTATAGCTAGGATTCTGCTCATTTGAATCCACGTTTCCATCGTTGTCAAAGTCCCAGGCCCAGGAAGTTGCATTTTCGGAATTGTCCGTAAACTGGACTGTGAAAGGAACTGCCCCTTCTTCTGCACTTGCGGAGAAGGCCGCGGTAGGAAGTAAGGACTTAGCAGTTGTAAGCCCGAAGACATATTTTTTATCGGTCCCGAAGTAGATCCAGCCGTCTGAGATTGCAACTCCCTGAAGAGTATAGGCTGTTTTGCTTTTATCACTGTAACTCCAGACAAGTTCAGGGCTCGTAGAGTTGGTGAGATCCTTGAGGCAGTAAACACCGCCTGTAGCGCTGTTTACCGTGAAGTAAATATATACTTCCCCATCCCCGTCATCGTAGTATGTGGAGATTGCAGGTGAGGATTGAACTACGCCTGCAGGATAATCCC
>NZ_LMVP01000176.1 GCF_002287235.1 Methanosarcina spelaei | reverse complement strand
CAGAAAGTCCTTTTGTATGAGTCATGAAAACAGGATAAGTTCCAACCATTGTAATGTGTGCCTTATCCATTTTGCATTCATAATGAGAATTATAATCAGCGTGTTTATCGTATCTTGAAGCTTCAAGTGGAGTGGAATCGATCTTAGCCTCACTTTCCTGAGAAAGTTTGAGAATTTTTTCACCTAAAAGCATCATTATTTCATTGATTCATTCCTCTCCAAGTCTATACTTCACAAAATGATGAAGGGTTCCACCTGAAGGAAATTTAATCTGACCACTTTCATCATAAAAAGAGAGCAGGATAGCTTCTTCTTTTGTTAAGGAAGAAATGGTTTTATCATATGAAAGATTCCTGAAACACTTTACTACAAACAGTTTTATCATAGAAGAAACACTGTACTTAAAGTGCCAACTTTTGTTGGTGTAAAAAGTACGTTCTACGTGCTTTGCAATATCGTCAATGCAAAGGAAGTACAGGAATTGGCAAATCGAAGTGCTTTCTCTGCTAAGATAGTTCTCGAAGGAGTCCTCGAAGAGGACTCCTTTGTATGAAATACTGTTTTTCGACATGAGAATGGCATATATGGCATTGTTTAAAATTGCTACTATCCAATAAAGAAAAATGCCCATCAGAGTTAGTGAAAAAAAGAATAAGTTTTTAAGTCAAAACCCTAATTTGAGATCCTCATCTCTGGCTCAATTAATCGGAGAAAAAAGCTCAATAAGCAGAAATTGAGAGCTTTCCACTCAATTTGAAGAGGATACATACAAATATTAAATAAGAATCCATTGGTCATCGGTTAAGTAAATAATCGTGACAAAGTGCATCGAGTTACTCAACATTTCTCAAATATTCTAATACATCGCGAGATGGAACAAGGTATCGATTTCGTGTAAATAGACCAAGATTTAATGTAGGCTTCTAATGCAAAATCGGTAGCTTTCAGGCACAAAAATTCCTTAACCGATGACCAATGAGTAAAAACCAAATCTGACCCACATTAGAGAGAATTAAGATAAAATATCGAGTCTTTAATAACTGGCGGCCCGTTTTTCCGATTTTACCAAAAATCCACAATTTTAGCACTAGATTTTTACGGTGATGGTGCTGGCCAAGAAAAAATATGGTGTAAACATAAATTCAAGCCGAAATTCTAAGGAACAGTTTGAAAAAATCGTGAACTAAAAATGTCAGCTTATAAGGATATTGGGTTTGTTTTTGACCCTCAGCTTTGTGGCATTTACCATTGCTTTCCTGCATTACTTTGGGATTCTTTCATACAACGCTTTTGAGATGTGGCAGAACTCTTTAGTGTAATTGTGCTAGAAATAATTATTTCTTCTTCTGGGTTTTCTTCTTCTCATTCTTTTTTCGGAAAAGCCGGTCGTTTGCGACCGGTGAGAGCTTGGGGTTAAGAAAAGCAATAACCTGGCAGTTTCTGGAAAAACAAATTACCCGCGGTTCTCAACGTTTATTCCTTGTTATGAATAATTTCATAGTTTACCTTTCCTCAGCCTATGCAGTCTCTGACAAGCTCTTCTCTCAGAGAAAAGCTTCCGTTTTTTCCAGCCTCGCTTATTTTTCCATTAGGGCTTTTTCTACTGCAATTACAAAATTTTCAAACTTCTTCTGCCAATCCGTGTCGTGTTCAAGCATTTCCTGGACAATTGTGCCTTTATCTTCCATTTTTGCGACTTTTGGCTCTATCGGAAGCCTGGCAAGAATAGGGATGTTGAAATCTTTTGAAGCTTTTTCCACTCCTCCATTCTTAAACACCTCTATTGGCTTGCCGCAGTGAGGGCAGATCAACCCGTGCATATTGTCAACAATACCTATAATAGGAACATTGAGTTTTTTAGAAAACTCGATCGATTTGCGGACGCTTACGAGAGCTACGTCCTGAGGAGTTGTAACAATTACCGAACCATCAATATTGGGAATCAGCAAAGCCAGGCTTAGAGGTTCGTCTCCTGTACCTGGAGGTAGATCTATAATCAGAAAATCAAGATCTCCCCAGACGACATCTCCCAGTAACTTTTCAATCATCCCCATCTTTAATGGTCCTCTCCAGATGATAGGAGAATCTTTATCTTCGAGTAGAAAACCTACAGACATTAAAGAAAGATTGGGAAAAACATCAATTGGCATTATACCTTCTTCACTAACTTCTGGGCTCATAGATTCCATGCCGAAAATCGTGGGAATAGTCGGGCCGTGAATGTCGCAATCAAGAAGTCCCACTCTATACCCATGCAGAGCCAGTCCGATAGCCAGGTTTGCTGCAACTGTGCTTTTCCCCACTCCACCTTTCCCACTCATTATCAAAATCTTACGCTTAATGTATCTGAGGTTGACTACTATTTTGGGTTCAGTAGGCTTTTTCGATAAGCTTACCAGTGGTTGAACCTGATCTGTCACTTTGATCACCTTTTTAAATTTTTCCTTTTCCCCGTTAGTTATCTCCTTAAAGGAAAGTGTTGTCACTAATAAAGAAAAACGTCTTAACTGATAAAGGAAAACATCTTAACTAATATCATACCTTTAAACATCTAGTTCCAAAACCCAAAATTATCTTTCTGAATTTCGGATTCCGTATAATCAATAGATACTTTTACCACAGAGTAGATTGAAATTTTATTAATTCTTGAAACTTTGTTAATTTCGAAATTTTGTTAATTTGCGTATAAAAAAGAAATAGACATAAATTCATCGGTGTTTATACTCGACACATATCCCTCCCCAGAAATAATAATATTATAGGGAATATAAAAACAATCCTAGTCTAGCATATTTATCAACAGCTAATACCTGTTTC
This sequence comes from Methanosarcina spelaei, assembly GCF_002287235.1. Classification (GTDB taxonomy): domain Archaea; phylum Halobacteriota; class Methanosarcinia; order Methanosarcinales; family Methanosarcinaceae; genus Methanosarcina; species Methanosarcina spelaei. Next base: position 776 of record NZ_LMVP01000176.1, on the reverse strand, counting down.
AATAAAACACCTCACTAGTCGCTGCTGGGATGTAAAATTTCCCTGAAATATTGAGATGACATAACTTATCAATTTCATTTTGCGGTTGACAACTTTGCTCAAACTAAGTTTTTTGGGTTATTCTCTACTTTAACAGAATTTGAAGCGATGAAGTGAACAGTCATATTGCTTCAAAAAGTTCGCTAGCGCAAATTTGATTAAAACTCATTTACTATTTTCGCTTTTTTCGGCTACAAGTGTTTTGTTTACTCTAGATTATAACGGGAAAGCAGAAGAAAGCGACGCAGATCAAACGAGCGAACGTTTGTGATCAAATAAGTGAGGTTTGTAATCAAATGAGCGAGGTTTGTGATCAAATGAGCAGGCGTTTGTGGTCAAACAAGAAAAAACGCTTTTAAGTCAAAGTAAATTAAAAAAGCCTTAAATCCTGCTTTCGGCAGGTCGACATAAAAATCCATTCAATTTTTCTATTGATATCGTTTTTTTTAGAACTTTTGATATTTAATTTAAATCAAAAATTACTAAATGTTAACCATAACATAATTAATATATATTTATAATATATGAGATAAAAGACAAATCATGCTAGATAGATAATCCGCAAGATGCTGTTTTTTAACTTAACCTACAAAAAATAACAATTAAGAATATTTAGATGTTGGAATGTGCTTGCTGCCGAATGTAGGTTAAATTTCTGAAAATCTAAAGAAAAGGAAAAGGGTATGCTTAAAAGCAAACCCTGTTTATTAGTTTTACTGGTTTTTGCTCTTTGATTT
>NZ_LMVP01000175.1 GCF_002287235.1 Methanosarcina spelaei | reverse complement strand
GGTAAATACCTTCATATCTCGAGCATTTCCAACTATTACAGGTAGATGCTTTATCAAAGAATCATAAATAGGAACCCAGAAATCACTTGTTGACTCACATGCAACAACATTACATTTTTCGGATATTACCCAATTTTTAAGGGCTAAAATTCCTTCGTCATCTCTGTTGAAACGTTGCTGTTGTTTTTCGCCAGATCTACTGAGAATTGTAGCAATGAAAAAGATTTTGTGAATGTCTAGACCACAAGCTTTGTTTATGACTTCAATCATATAACATCACCCAATTTATTTGGGCAGTCGAATTGCCTAAAAGGCCAATTTAGCATCCGTGATCAAAGTCACATTTGAGCCTTCGATGGCAATTCACTGATTAGTTTTCTGACGGTTTTGAAAAACCAAAATAAGGACAACCTTACTGCCCAAGGTAATAAGGGCTTAATAGTCAAAAAAGAGGGCGTAGAGTATTTTCATTGATTTGTGCATGTTATTCGAAGAATTTCATGTACGTTTTCTTACTTTTTGTTATTTAAGAGGCGAGTTCACTTTTTCTAGCTACTTCACGATGTGCATCATATCACTTTTCCAGGTTATGTGGTATAGATACAAAAGAAGTTTAGATGCAAAATATTAGACGAGTTAATATAAATTCACAGAAAAGTTTTCTGAACTGCATAAACAGGTAAAACAAACTGAGAAAAGTTTGTGAGCGGGCTGGAGAGTTTGGGGAATAGTTGGGGGAAATAGTTGGGGGATATTGTTTGGGGGTTATACTATGGAAAAGAGACCCGCTCACTCGACATGAATACCTATTCATCTTATAAATAACTTTTCATTTCTATAGTATATAGTTATAATTCAAAGTTTATATTTATTTGTTTTTTTCTGACTAGAAATTTTATTCTCAATTAAAGGCCTATAATACCATCGAGTGAAGTTAAGATGCGAACCTGTTCAACTCCACTTTTTTATCTTTTTGTACTAAATAAGTTGCTTTTTCTAAATGAGTCTCCGGAGTTATTTTCACGGCCAGAAATCTAGGTTCGTTTTCTAGTCTGTACAATAGAATTGTATAACTTAGATCTTGAAATTAGTTCCCTAAATATATTTTTCTATTTGATGAGAATAAGATGAGCGGGTTGGGGAGTATGAATTGGGGTGTTGAGTGTTGGGGTTATCATATAAAAGAAAGACCCGCTCACAAGTTACTTCATGTAATCTCCTATAAATATCTTTTGCTTAGCTTTTCTAACTGTTCAAAATTATCTCATTTCTGTGTATAATAAGAGTAAATAGGGCGGTTAATAACAGATTATTCTCAATTTAATACTTTATACGTAAATATATATTCATTACCAAAGATAATATAAGAAATAAGTCTTAAGAACTAATAAAACAATTTAATATAAAAAATAATGATAATATATAAGCAAAATATAATTTACATCAAAAAATACGCTATTATATTAATACTTTGATCACCCAGTGCAGTACCATTATTATATAAGGCAGCCGCAGTCTTATTTAGTTTAACTAAGATTTATTTGATAAAATAGGGTTTTATTTTATGTAATAACTTATTTTCAGATAGGCTCTGGTTTTCTCTCCTAACAAAAGAGATATATATAACTAGTGACATTTTGGTCTTGCTCTTAGAGCGATTCTGCAAATGTAGGCAAAAAGGGCTCGTGGTCTAGTCGGTCATGACATCGCCTTTACACGGCGGGGATCCTGAGTTCGAATCTCAGCGGGCCCATTCACTTTCTTTTCTTTATTTTCTGTTCTAAAAGTTTATTAAGCTTTCTTTAATGGTCTAAGCTTTTTCCACCCTCTAATTTTCAATCTCTATTGATGTGTGCAGACACAGTACACTAACCAATATCTAACACTTTTAGTCGGGAAAATGACATGCATATTAAAGTTTGTGTTGAATACCTTGCCAAATTTTATGATATATCAATTGTCATAAAAACAGAAGGGCATTTTAAACAGTTGCTACACGGTAGACTATAATAGAATACAGTGTAAAATATAGAAAAAAAGGATAAGACTTCGTTCCAAAGGAATAAGTAAAATATTTAACTTTCTTCAATAGTTATGAATACTATGAGTACAATGTCAAGTTCTGCTGTTACGGTATCTGGAATACCTGTTACGGTATCTGAAATACCTATTGTATATTGTGATTGCCATTATTGCCATAATCTGCATTCTTTATATCTTCTATAAGAAAAGTAAGTAATAAGGCGAAAGTATCAAAGCCGATAAAATCCAAAAAGTGGAAAACACCAGTTAGATGTCCAATATCGTGATAAAACGCATTGACTTCTATTAATTATTTAAAATCAATCGTTTCTCGGGGTCGTTTTTCCCTTTGTGAAATATACAGTTACATACAGTTACTACATAGCACTTTGTTATCATAATTTTCAGTTACACATAACACTTTGTTATCATAATTTTCAGTTACGCTTTTAAAATAAGATCTCTTGTCGCCCTCTTCAGGCTAATTAAAACTTTCTTGCCGGTTTCTGACTAAAAAAATACCTTTTTGGACAGGTTGAACAACAAGTTTTCCTTCCTTTGATGCTGGAATAGGAAATATCATAACACTCATTCCATTCAGTTCTCTACATTAGAGGCTTGTTACTACTTTGACCTTCTAACCATAAAGGTACTTTGACACATCTCTCCAATCTACTTGATCCTATAAATGCCATAAGCGAATACGCCCATAATTACAAGAACGAGAAAGCTATAAACCAGCAGAGTATTTTTCCATTACTTTATTTGCTTGATGTCTTTATAATAAAATTAATTTTTATATGCTTTATACTTTCAGGATAACCATCCTTTAGCTAAATTATCCATTAGTTGTTTAAATTTTTTAAAGAATATTAGCGTACCTATTTACGTAACTTCTCACTTTTATTTTTTATGGGTTGAGTGCCTAGCATATATTTTTTTGACTCGAATTTTATTTGAAATAACTAACTAAGAGCTGTTGCCGATTTTTTTTGCAATTCTCCTTTTTCTCTAGCCATAAAAGGGAACTCGTCAGTTTAAATCTTTTTTCTTTATAACTTGGCATTATATATAGTACTGAAATTGTTATATAGAAAGGGGAACGATAAAGATTTAGAATCTTTGTTACCTACAAAAAGATATGCTTTAATATTTTTAAAGCGTAGTACTTACAAAGATTATTTTATATCTATCGTGGGGGAGGAGTCAGTATTAAGAGAAGGAGCAGGACTGATATTGCAGTAGATATTTTAAGAGTAGCAATGAACGGAGCAAAGAAAACTCATATTGTATACGAAGTTAATTTAAACTTTAATATTGCCCAGAAATACCTTGAAATGTTAAAAGAAAAAGAGCTCATCAGACACGAAAATGGACTTTTTATCACTACTGACAAAGGAAAAGTCTTTCAGGAAATGGCTAAGGAACTCAAGCTCTAAGCTATTTTATCTTTTTTCACCTTTTATTAAATTTTCCCATTCTTTTCTATTTTCGATTTTCCAGTTTACTATACTAAAATTATACATGAAATATACTTGAACCCACTTTCCGCAGGTGCGACAAGAAGCTATACTATGAATCGCGCCATTACGCTACCTCTTCCA
>NZ_LMVP01000174.1 GCF_002287235.1 Methanosarcina spelaei | reverse complement strand
CAAAATATGATAAGGGAAAATGGAAAAACTATTATATTTTTTATGCGGTTGAAAATCCCTTAAATTTGAAGAGGATACATTTTAAAAGCTAATTTGAGATCCTAACATTAAATTCTTATAATACATTAAACTCTTATAATACATTAAACTCTTATAATACATTAAACTCTTTTCTATTTTGTTTTGTGATGTACTCGGATAGATTGCTTTTGTCTTTTTCTCTGTTTGTCCATATTATAAGTTAATTTACTGTTTCTTATTAATTTAGTGTGAAAAACAGAAAGATTTTCTTTTTCTATTAGTTTTACTTAAGAATCATGATTCTGGAAATAACTTTCATAAGTTTTTAACGATAAAACGATATAACTATAATTTTAAATAGTATATGAGTATAATTGCATATACTCATATAAAGGTGGTGATGCCGCGGATATTGTGCAAATATTTAAGGCGCTTGCTGATGAAAACAGACTACGGATACTGAATCTTTTAAGAAACGGTGAACTATGCGTCTGTGATATTGAAGCAGTTCTGAATATTAAACAATCCAATGTTTCCAGGCATCTTAATAAGTTGAAAACGGCAAAGATTATCGTCTCCGAAAAAAAATCTCAGTGGGTTTATTACCGACTTAATAAGGAAATTTTTCTAAAATATCCTTTTCTCTTAATCATTCTCAACAACGAAATTCGAAAGATCAATATTTGCGAAGAAGACTTATCTTTGTTAGAAAAATTCAAAACAAGCGGTAGATCTTGCGAGTAACTATTTAAAATAATTATTTTCATTAAAACAGAGGAAGGTCATATGGAAAAGTCCACTGTATCAAAATTGTCGTTTTTAAATCGTTATTTAACTGTTTGGATTTTCCTGGCTATGTTTATCGGTGTAGCCTTAGGTTTCGTTTTTCCCGGCTTTGCGAAATTTTTGCAGAGCCTTTCTATTGGCACCACATCCATTCCCATTGCCATTGGATTAATAGTTATGATGTATCCTCCACTGGCGCGGGTTAAATATGAGGAATTAGGCAAGGTTTTCAAAAATCATAAGGTATTGTTTTTGTCCTTACTGGAAAACTGGATTATTGGCCCTGTTTTGATGTTTATCCTGGCAATAGTATTTTTGAGGGACTATCCCGAGTACATGGCAGGCGTGATTCTAATAGGGCTCGCAAGATGTATTGCCATGGTAATTGTATGGAATACTCTGGCAGACGGAGACAATGAGTATGCTGCTGCTCTGGTCGCCTTCAATTCTATCTTTCAGTTAGTCTTCTATTCCGTCTTTGCTTACTTCTTCATAACTGTACTGCCTGAGTGGTTGGGACTTAGTGGTATGGAAATAGATGTTTCTATGAGAGAAGTTGCCCAGAGTGTTGCCATTTACCTTGGAATTCCTTTCGCTGCGGGCTTTTTAACCCGTTACTTCCTGCGTCCTTCAAGAGGAGCAAAATGGTATGACGAAGAGTTCATTCCCAGAGCAGGCCCGATTTCGCTTTACGCTCTACTATTTACGATTATTGTAATGTTTTCACTAAAAGGCGAATATATCGTTACTTTACCTTTAGATGTTGTAAGGATTGCAATTCCTCTCTTAATCTACTTCGTAGTTATGTTTGGGATCTCCTTTTTTATTGCTATGAAGTTAGGGGTAAATTACGGACAGACGACATCCCTTTCTTTTACCGCAGCCAGCAATAATTTCGAACTGGCAATTGCAGTGGCAGTAGCAGTTTTCGGCATAGATTCCGGGCAAGCATTTGCAGCGGTAGTAGGTCCTCTGATTGAAGTGCCCGTTATGATAGGACTTGTCAATGTTGCACTTTACTGGAGAAAGAAATATTGTATCTCCTTCAAAACATGTGGAGGATAATAAACTCAAAATTGCTTCTCTGAATCCTATGTTCCAAATAATCAATTAAATTTCGGATCATGGGAGCAATCCTGAAAATTCTTGATGATTAAGAACTAAATGGCTTTTGGGATAGGCTCGTTAAATAGAAGTCAACATCTCAGTTAATAACTCATTAAATGAAAATAGTAAATGATCAAAAAGTGAACTAAATAACCTTTTAACAATTTTACTTAGAAAAAAGGAGCTTTTACATGGGATGGCCTGCAACTTCCGGTGATTATATAGTAGGAGACCAAAAATCTCCCGTAGCAGTAGTAACTCTTGCTTCTGACTATCGAAGCATGAACCTGAAAAACTACGCCATCTGTGGAACCTGTTTTACGGAGAATTTCGGGATTGAGAAGGTAATAGTTAATGTGCTTTCTAACTCTCACATAAGTTGCCTTATTGTCTGCGGGAAGGAAAGTGACCATTTTGCCGGACAGTCCTTGCTGGCACTTGCCGAAAACGGGGTTTCGACTTTCGGAGGATCAAAAAAGATTATAGGGTCAGAAGGAGTGATTCCTTATCTTGACGATATTCCGGCGACCGCAGTCTCCCGCTTCCTCCGGGAAATTGAGATTATTGACCTTGTATCCTAGATTCGGCAGGTAAACATATAAGTTAATATAATTATTCTCACATCTTTTTTCTTGATTTTCCATGGCAGACAAAAACAACAGTCGACTAGTCGAATCCTCAATAAAACGTACAAGATTTTTAGGTCACCTTGGTCTCATTGCTGGAGTTTTCCGAGAACTTGAAGTTGACAAACTGATCGATGAGAAACTCCCAAAGGAAAGGGATCACAAGATTCCTCACTCAGTCTGCATCCTTGCCATGGTACTCAATGGTCTTGGTTTCATAGGTCAACGTCTATACCTTTTTCCTGACTTTTTCAGGAATATTTCTATAGAAAGACTTTTTGGAGAAGGTGTAACACGAGAAGATCTGAATCAATATGCTATCGGAGAAACTCTTGACAGAATCGTAAAGTATGGTCCTACAAAACTGTTTACGGAAATTGTTCTTCACATTATGAACCGTCTACCTATTCCTGTCCATTGTTTACACGCTGACACTACAAGTGTCAGCGTTTATGGTGATTATCAAGACGAAGAAACGGAGTCTATTGATATCACTTTTGGAATTCCCAAAAACGGAAGATGGGATCTCAAACAATTTGTGCTAAGTTTGATTGTAAATCAGCATGGAATACCCCTTTTTATGAACACTCATTCAGGGAATGCTTCCGACAAAAGCACAATTCTGGAAGCAATAAAGTCCCTCAAATCAGCTGTAAGTCCTGAAAGCAAAGTGTACTATGTCGCTGATAGTTCCTTTTACACTGACAATAATATCAATAATATAGGAAAGTCATTCTGGATCAGTCGTGTTCCTGCAACAATTAATGAGGCAAAGGAACTGCTAACTGCAAATCTAAACCTGAAGCCACTGAAAAGCGACGAAAGATACTCATTTTATCAAACCTTTGTTGATTATGGGGGAGTCAAGCAAAAGTGGGTTTTGTTGCTTTCTCATAAAATGAAAGAAAAGAAAGAGATAACTCTCAGAAAGAAGCTTCAAAATGAACTTGAAAAAGCAGAAAAGTCGCTTAAAAAACTGGTAGGAGAGGACTTCTTCTGTGAAGAAGATGCATTAAAAGCAGCAGAAAAATGGACTGCAGATTTCCCTTCTATTGTGTTTGAAAAAGTAGATTTGAAAACCGTTAAAAAA
>NZ_LMVP01000173.1 GCF_002287235.1 Methanosarcina spelaei | reverse complement strand
AAATAGAAGAAACAAAAATAGGAAGGTAAAAAGATTCAAGAGGAAGTGAATTTGAATGGAAGTAGGGTCCCATACCAGCAATTATGGGTTAATTTGACAATGTCAAGTTAGAATATAATTTCTTTTATCGGAGACTGAAGCCTGTTGAATGTTCGCAGGAGAAGATATTTTTGTGTGGGAAACAAAAGAGGGATTGGATTTTCTGGCAAGTGAAACCCTTAAAGCTAGATATCTGCATGAAGGAGAAGAAGGTGACTGGGAGGATGTTTGAGAGAGAATAGCAAAGGCAGTTGCAGTTATCGTATACAGTTGACCTACTACTGTACTCCAAATTTGAACTTGTTTTACCTAAATTCGGCAGGTTAACGTAACTAGAGGTCTATTTCATATTTCACATTTCACATTTCATATTTTATATTTTATTTAAGCATATTATTCGAAGAATATCATGTCGTTTTTTCAATAAAACTCCTGTTTCCTCAAGAACTCATTATTTCTTCTTCTCAAGATTTTAACATAATTCTCAGGACAACTTTTTTTAGTATAACCTCTTAATTCCAATACCTTTTAATCCCAGTTACCTGTTAAGTCCAGTATTTCTTAAATTTGGACAGTATTCTTAAATTCAGAATAGTCTAACAGCTTCAGTTCATTACCTGACGGATCTGATTATATGGCTGACATAATTGTAAAAAATGCTTACGTTCTGACTATGGACCCTGATGCGGGAGACATCAAAAACGGGACTGTTGTCATTGAAGACGGAAAGATTACGGAGATCGGGGAAAAGACCAGCGAAAGTGCCGAGACCGTAATTGATGCAAAACATTCGGTAGTAATGCCAGGGCTTGTAAATACGCATACTCACGCCGCAATGACGTTCTTCAGGGGTTATGCCGATGATTTACAGCTTGCCGATTGGCTTGAAGGGCACATCTGGCCTGCTGAGGCAAAGCTGACCGCAGAAGATGTCTATAAAGGCAGTCTGCTTGCCTGTCTGGAAATGATAAAGTCAGGCACCACCTCTTTTGCGGATATGTACTTTTACATGGACGAGACTGCAAAAGCTGTTGAGGCATCAGGACTTCGGGCTTCACTCTGTCACGGGCTCATAGAACTCTGGAACGAAGAAAAAGGAGAAGCCGACCTTAAGGAAGGGAAGCGCTTTGTTCGGGCATGGCAGGGAGCAGCCGATGGCAGGATAAAAACGATGTACGGGCCTCATGCTCCGAATACATGCTCTGAGGAATTTCTTGCAAAGGTAAGGGAAGAAGCTAACAAGGATGGTGCTGGAATCCATATTCATGTCCTTGAAACCGAAGCCGAACTCCTGGCTATGAAAGAAAGGTACGGAAAATGCTCGGTGCATCTCTTGGAAGATATAGGGTTTTTAGGGCCGGATGTGCTTGCTGCTCACTGTGTCTGGCTTTCCGACGGCGACATAGAAATTCTGAGGAAGAGAGGAGTGAACGTTTCCCATAATGTAATAAGTAACATGAAACTAGCTTCAGGAATTGCTCCTGTAAACAAGATGCTTGAAAAAGGAGTTAATGTAAGTCTTGGCACTGACGGCTGTGCCTCAAACAATAACCTTGACCTTTTTGAGGAGATGAAAACGGCTGCTCTTCTGCATAAAGTCAATACTTTCAACCCTACTGCCCTTCCTGCGCAGCAGGTGCTTCAAATGGGTACGGTAAACGGTGCAAAAGCCCTTGGAACGGAAACCGGCATGTTGAAAGTCGGAATGAAAGCGGACCTTATTGTGGTAGACATGAAAAAACCGCATCTTACCCCTTGCTTTGATGTTCCCTCTCACCTGGTATACTCCGCAAAAGGAAGCGATGTCAGGACAACAATTGTAGATGGAAAAGTCCTTATGGACGATTACAGGGTTCTGGCCCTGGACGAGCAGAAGGTAATGGAAGAGGCTCAAGAAGCCGCAAAAGAGCTTGTTGCAAGGGTAAACGCCTGAAAATGCCACTTATAATAAAATAATTATATCAAAAATGTTCTGCTATAGAGCTTGAATTAATAAACTGAATTAATAAACTAAATTAATAAACTGAATTAATAAACTGAATTAATAAACTGAGTGAGTAAAAGATAAACACTTATGTTTAAAGCTAGAATAAAGATCGAACTCAATTGTATATTTGATATTACGGGATCAATATGACCGAAAAAGAACTCATAGAATCCGGAAACATGAAGATGGACTGGGCAAGAAATCATATGCCTGTACTTGCCATCGTAAGGGAAAAATTCGAGGAGGAAAAACCCCTTAAAGGGCTGAAGGTAGGAATGGCCCTGCACGTGGAAGCAAAAACCGCAGTCCTTGTAGAGACCCTCGCTGCAGGCGGTGCAGAGGTATCAATTACCGGCTGCAACCCTCTCAGCACGCAGGACGACGTTTCCCTTGCCCTCGATACCCGCAAGAATATAAGCTGCTTTGCAAGATACGGAGTCGAAAGCCAGGAATATTACGAGGCAATCGACCGGGTCCTTGACATAAAACCCGATATCACAATCGATGACGGAGCAGACCTTATATTTAAATTGCATACAGAAAGGACCGACCTGCTTCCGAATATCCTTGGCGGCTGCGAAGAGACAACAACCGGTGTTCACAGGCTTCATGCGATGGAAAAGGAAGGAGCCCTGAAAATGCCGGTAATTGCAGTAAACGACGCCATGACAAAATACCTTTTTGACAACCGCTACGGGACAGGCCAGTCAGCCTGGGACGGGCTTACCAGGCCCACAAGCCTCCTGGTAGCAGGCAAAAACGTTGTTGTTGCAGGCTACGGCTGGTGCGGTCGCGGAGTTGCAATGCGTGCTTCAGGCCTTGGAGCAAATGTAATTGTTACCGAAGTCGATCCTATAAGAGCCCTTGAAGCCAAGATGGACGGGTACAGGGTCATGAAGATGGCAGATGCTGCAAAATTAGGAGAACTCTTTGTGACCACCACCGGAAACCGCGATATCCTCACAGCCGAACATTTCAAGTCCATGCCTGACGGAGCAATCCTTGCAAATTCCGGCCACTTCAATGTGGAAATCGATATGGAAGCCCTTGCCTCCCTTGCCAAATCTACCCGAACCGTAAGACATAACATAAAGGAATATGATCTCGGCGACAGGCGCATCAATGTCATAGCCGAAGGCAGACTGGTTAACCTTGCTGCCGGTGACGGTCACCCTGCCGAAGTCATGGATATGAGTTTTGCAAACCAGGCTCTCTGTGTGCGTTATATTGCCGAAAACAAGCTTTCTAACGGAGTCCACAAAGTACCTCTGGAACTTGATACTTTTGTGGCAAAAATGAAACTTAAGTCAATGGGCATAACCATCGACGAACTAACGCCTACACAGGAATGCTACATGAGCGGCTGGGAATGCGGAACGTAATTTAGAAAAACAGAAGAGAATAATTCCTATAATCGGGAAACTATGATGTTTTAAGGTGTGGTGAATTATTACCCTTTTTCTTTTTCGAGTTATTTCACTTCACCTTTATTCAAGAGCTGATCCCAAAATTCAAAATTAAGTCCGAATCTAAACTCGATGGCCATTGGTTTCTTATTACGAGAATGGTTCTAAATTTGATAATCCATTTTTATCCGATTGATGTTTTAAAACACCTGAATGTTAGCATTTCC
>NZ_LMVP01000172.1 GCF_002287235.1 Methanosarcina spelaei | reverse complement strand
ATGAGATGACCCGGAAAATAGTTCTGAAAATATTAAAGGAAGAATGCAACACCAATGGAGACCTTGCCCGAATAACAGGAGTTTCCAAAAGTGCAATTACCAGGTATATGAAGCAATTGAATGAGTCAGGCCTTATTAAAGAAAATAAGCTGGGAAAGAGTACAATATACAGTATAAACCCTGTTTATAGGGATGCAATTGAAAAACATGTTTAAGATCTTTTAAAAATGGGTTTACTTCAGGATAAAACACCTAGAAACAGACTCAAATAAATGAAGAATAATGAAGATTGAAAATAATGAAGATAATTAAACCTCGTCTTTTACTTAACCTATAGTTATCCAATATTTGTTTCCTGAAACCTCTCGCAATATGGGTATAGCTTTATTTCTGCAATTGGTTTTTGTTTGCCTAACTTTTTTGAGGAATTGCAACTAGTTGAGCAAATATCTAAAAACAATACCAAAAAAAATGTTATTTCCTTCAAAACATCTGTGAAAGGCCGGTTATAAACAAAAATCAAAATATTTAATATGGCACGTTCTTTCAGTTCAGGACATTATTTATATTCCAGGATATCAACGATTTTTCGTATTAATTATTAACTATTGAGAAAATGAGAGAGGTTAAACATCAGATTTGATAGTTTAATGATCTGGCTAAAAACTTTGTATTTTATATAGAGTGTGTTAGTAGTGAATTATGGAGTTCAAATTTTCCCTGAAAAACCAATTTGAAATCCAAATGCAGAGGCTTAATTAATTTATCTTTGAAAAGATTTAAGGTTTACTTAATCCTGCCTCTGGAGTTAAATCACGGGGTAAAAAGAAATGACAACAAGAGAACACTTAGAAATATGTACTCTTGTTGCGTTTCTCCTGGTAAGTGTTGAGATTGCTATTGCGCATGGAGAGAGTCGCTATAGTACTGTGTCTACAATTACTGTTCCATGAGGAAGTTATTACTGTTTTGTAGAGTACGCAAAATCTCCGTGATTGGAGAGGTGAAATTTATGCGGAAGGCACTGAAGATGTGTACAGGGATCAGATAACATATTTCATATGACATAGTCCGCTTAGAATTTTTTAATAGACGTCTCTTGCTGGTTTTGAAATTAGAATATTTTTTGAAATGTGATATTATGAAAACTAGGAATTCATTGCTTATAGGAATAGTGATTGGGCTTGTATTATTCGGATTTTTTGAATATTTAGAGCTTGATCAAACATACGGAGGAATTATAGGTGCGCTTATTGTAGGTACACTAATTGGTAAAATTATAGGCAAAGACTCGGAGAAATATGCTTTTTTTTCAATATTTACGTATAACCTTATTGGCTGGATTTTAGTATTTTTGCTTACTTCCGATGGAAAGATTGCGCTACAATATGGTGGTATAGCTTTATCTGCTCTTGTTGGCTTTTTGCTTATTATGGTCTTTTTCTATTCAATAATTGGATCCTTTGGGGCATTTGTTGCCTCCAACCTGAGTAGGAATAAAGAGGATGAAGGATTATGAATTTCTCGGAAATACAGATAATTGGGGAAGATGAAACTTTCAAAGGTTCAAAAAGTAAATATGTATGGTTCTTTGGTGGAATTTTTGTATTTCTTTGTTTCCTAGCAATGCACTATAGTACTTATATATCCTTTTTATTTCCAATTTCCGAGGGCATTCCATATTCTTTGATTTCGTATATAGTGGTATTGTCTATCGGACCTTTTATTATTTTGATAACATCTTTTGATATCGTAAGCAGTGAAATCGAAACGGGATCAGTAAGATACATTATCTCCAAGGTTCATAGATCATCTTTCATTTTAGGAAAGTTTTTCTTTTTGTTTCTAGTATTTATCTCTGTTTCCACTGGAATTGCACTTATAAGCTTGATATATCAGTATTCTGAGGGTAATGCCTTTCAGCTCAAAAATATCGTTTTGTTCTGGATTTTTTCAAGCCTTTATTTGGGCTGCTTCATAAGTATTTTTTTATTCATTTCGACACTATCCGTAAATAACAAAATTTCATTTACAATGTCTGCGGTCTTTCTTGGAATTTTGATATTTTTCTTTTTACAGGGACAGGATAACTATCTAAAATATCTCACTCCCTTCTTTTATGGTGTTAAAAATATGGAGTTCATGAAAGGCTTCCCAGTTGGAGCTGGATATCTCACGGTCTTTGAAAGCCTGTTGTCAATGTTCCTGTACATGCTGGTCTTTTTGTCTATGAGTTTGCTGGCCATTAAACGGAGGGATTTATAATTACCGTGGCTATTTCTACCAAAAGCCTGTACAAAAAATATGGCTTTCGCTTTGTTCTGGAAAATCTTTCCTTGAATGTAGAAAAAGGAAGTATTTACGGCTTTTTGGGCCAGAATGGTGCCGGAAAAACAACTACAATAAAATTGCTGTCAGGACTTTCAACACCTACGCAAGGACAGATTTTTGTTGATGGTATGGATTTGTCTTCCGACTCAGGAAAGATTAAACAGATTCTGGGTCTGGTTCCCCAGGATTCCGGTTTTTACGACGAACGGACAGCCTTAAGCCACATGGTCTATTACGGCAGATTAAAAGGTCTGAGCAAAAAAGAAAGCCTGGAGCAATCCAGGGTTTTATTGGACCAGGTTGGGCTTGGTAATGAAATGTTCAAAAGGGTGGGCTATTTTTCCCATGGTATGAAAACACGATTAGGGATTGCACAAGCTCTTTTGAATGATCCAAAAGTACTGATTCTTGACGAACCTACAAATGGCCTTGACCCTGTTGGGATCCGACAAATCCGGCAAATTCTTCGTGAGTGCAATAACGAAGGAATCACAATATTTCTTTCATCCCATAACCTACTGGAAATACAGGAAATGTGTACCCATGTAGGAATTCTGAATAAAGGCAAACTTATAGCTGAAAGCACAATTGAAAAAATCCGTCACCTTGAGTCAAATGGGGTTATTACGATTGGGGTCTACAATCTCTCTTCTGAGATGATTTCTTTAATCGAGAATATGGAGTTTGTCGTAAAAACCGAATTGAAAGCCGAACATATTCTTGAAATTTTCGTAAACTCCAGGAAAGATGTCAAACCGGAAATCAACAGGTTAATTGTTGAAAGTGGAGGCCAGGTTTTCAAACTTATAGAAAACTCTCTCTCATTGGAAGATGCATTTTTTGATGCTACCGGAATAAAACTTTAATTTCAGATAGGAAGCCTATCTTTTTACATTTAAAGATCAGTCGATTGATGCTGAGTCAGGTGAAATGAAAAATCTTGCTACCACATTGGGAAAAAAGAGAACAGTCAATAGGCATCAGTTTAAAAAATTCGTTCATATAGATTCGCTCATTTAAATTTAAGACGATAATGAATGAAGTAGTTTCATATAGGCCGAATAGTTAAATTTTTTATCATATTGAATAAAGTTGAGAAGCAAATAAATTTAAATTTGCAAGGGATTACATGCCAAGAATACTGAAAATAAACTTGCTCTTAATATTACTAATCTTAAGCATGCCTACAGGCTTTGCAGCTTCATCTGAAAACCTTAATGCAGGCATTGAAAAAATTACGTCCATATCACAAATAGTGAAACCTTATTTTGACAACCTTGTGGTATCCTCAGGAACTAATCTTAAAGAACAACCTGTAATTAGAGGTTCATGGAGTC
>NZ_LMVP01000171.1 GCF_002287235.1 Methanosarcina spelaei | reverse complement strand
GGAGTTGTAATGGTAGCAGCAATAATTAGAGTAAATGAGCTTTTGGGATAGGCTCAATTAAAAAAGTAGAAAAGAAATAAGTGTTGATGTAAACTTAATTACACAAATTACACTTAGTATCTGCGGTTTTCTCTGGGTGTCCTGTGGTTAGGAAGACATTCTCTACAGTAAACCGGTCTTTCTGGATCAGGTTTGAAAGGCACTTCAGTTTCAGCACCGCAATCAGAACAGGTTGTCTTGTGCATTTCTCTGGGAGCGCCGAAATTAGAATTTCCTCTGAACATATTTCTGTCGTTAAAAGCCATTTGTTTCACCTTGGTTTAATTGTTGATTAACTGCTTATAAATAAGATTGTATAGAGCCTTTGTTTAAAATCAAAAATTGGTTTTTAACAACAGATCATTATACATCTCTTTATTTTAACACACATACATTGCACTTACGATATATAAGTATATCTATATATAAAAAAGTAAACTCTTTTTAACAAAATAATTTCTAAACATGGCTTGCAAAAGAGATGACAGGTTCACTCCTGCAGAAAAGTAAAATATGGATTTTAGGCATCTTTTTCAGACACCTTTATTTTCAGTTACTTATCTATACTAGGCATTTTCATAATTATATCAGTACTTAATGTAGCCTTTCCGTTCAAGCCATTCGACCTGAGGCCTTGTATATTTCCAGGTAATGTCGGCTTTGGAATCCTGAATTTCCCATGGGTTAATGATAACAATATCGCCTTCACGAATCCACATTTTTTTATGTTTAGAGCCCGGGATTCTACCCATTCGGACAACTCCGTCCATACACTGAAGTGTTACCCTTTTAGCACCGAGTAAACTCGCAACTGTTGCCAGGACTTCGTTTCTGTCTTTGCGAGGGATTCTTACCCTGGATACTTCAGGGATATCTCCTGAATTTACAGGATTTGCTGATCCTAATCTTTTTTTCCTTATAGTACTTCTGTAATTAGCCAGATTAATTCCTCCTTGATGACCCTTGATTTATTTATAAGTCGAAAGTTGATAAGTTGAGTCAAAAACTGATATGTTGACAATTGAATGATTTGTACAAACTGCTATTCTCTATACTGTTTTGTTCCCACTTTTTTTCTGCTGCGTTAGGTGGAAATAAGTATAGAAACAAAGAGAGTAAACCAAAAAAAACGAAAAGAAAAGATGAATCAGGCATTAATGTAAAATTTAACTGCAAATTAATAACACCTGACCCAGATTATCTTTAGAATTTTCTGTGGTTAGGAAGACATTCTCTGCAGTATACCGGCCTGCCCTCAGTAGGTTTGAATGGTACTTCGGTCTCAGCACCGCAGTCAGAACAGGTCACTTTTGTCATTTCCCTTGATCCGCTGTTACCACGGAAACCTCCATAATCTCCCCTGAAATTTCTGTCATTAAAAGCCATTTTCGTTTCATCTCCGCTTTAGCGGATAGTTGTTAGTTTAAAAGATTGTATAGACCCTTAAATTAAAAAACAAAAATTGGTTTTTAATAACAGATTATACGTCTCTTTATTTTCAATAACTACATTACATGGTCAAATTATATAAATACATCTATACAAAAGGAGCATACTCCTTCAAACGGTAGACGAATTATTAGACGGAGTTCCCAGAAAAATAACCAGATCTTTTATTAATAATCTCTAAAATCAGGACAACTTGAAAACTTTCGCTCTGATTCCAAAGCAGTCCTCTAAATGGAAAGATTACTGTTATCAAAAAGGCTCTGCGAAGAGTTTCTTATAAAGCTACAAAAGTCAAGAGTTTTTAATTCCTCTTTTCCTCACAGACATAATATAATATTTTTATACAGTTGAAATCTTTATGTAGCTTTAGGCTAAAAGTGAAAACCATGCAAAATTCATCCTCAATTTCTTCAATTTATGGCATTGATTTCAGTGGCTCACAAGAAGCATATAAGAAAATATGGATTTGTGAATCTATTCCTACAGATAAAGGACTTAAGGTCCAAAAATGCTGGAACATAAAGAAAAAATATGGAAATATTTCCCTTAACAGTTCCCTTAAAAAGTTGACAGAATTTATTGCTTCCAGTCAAGGAGTCGCTTTTGGACTTGATTTTCCTTTTGGCTTGCCTAAAATTATTGTAGATGAACCAAATTGGATAGCCTTCATAGAAAATTTCCTGAATATTATAATGATCCCTGTGAGTTTCGTCAAAAGTGTCAGGATAGAGCTTTAGAATTAACTGAAAAAAAGAATTAAAAAGGGTTGCAGATATAGAGGCGAAATCGCCATTTTGTCCATGTAATCTCTGGATTTTTAAACAGACTTACCATGGAATAAATAATGTTCTTCGTCCCCCCTGGTAATAGAAGAGTCAGCAAAAATACTACCCATGCAAGATCAAGAAAATTCAAAGCTACTGGTGCTTGAAATCTGTCCTGCTTCTACACTCAAAGATTTAGATCTTTACTTTACTGGTTATAAAGCCTGCTTTCGGCAGGTCGACATAAAAATCCATTCAATTTTTCTATTGATATCGTTTTTTTTAGAACTTTTGATATTTAATTTAAATCAAAAATTACTAAATGTTAACCATAACATAATTAATATATATTTATAATATATGAGATAAAAGACAAATCATGCTAGATAGATAATCCGCAAGATGCTGTTTTTTAACTTAACCTACAAAAAATAACAATTAAGAATATTTAGATGTTGGAATGTGCTTGCTGCCGAATGTAGGATAAAGGGAAAGACAATACTTCTAAATAACTCGGGAAAAAATCCTAATAGGACTAAAGAAAGAGAAATAATAGAAATTGATCCAAAAGTGTGGAAGGTTTCCATCGGAAATGCAGATGAAGATGCTTTGGACAGCGTAATAGCTGCTATAGCTACTTACAGAGGATTGTGCTCGAATCCTGATTTAGATGATATTTACAACTTGAAGGTTACATTTATGTGTAATTTTCAATTTTTCTGGTAGTTCCTAAAAACAAAGATTCACTTGAAAACTATCGCTTGGATCAGAAAAATCTTTCCCAAGAGGAAAAAGAACCACTTAATCTAAAGAAGCCCTGCGGAGGACTCTTTTTAAACTGTAAAATAGCTGGTTTTCAATTTCACTTTTCTTAGCAATCGTATTCGGGGAAGATTTCAGTGTCCCCCGGCAGGAAAAATATATTTGAGTAGGCCTAAACACAATATTACGTCTCTAGAGATCTAATCAGGAATAACTCGTTGGATTTCGGATCATAAAATTGATTCTGAAATTCTTATTTGTGCTGGAATAAAATTAGTTTTGGAATGAGCTCTCAACTAAAGGATAGCTCTAATTTCCAACAAATCCCTAACTTTTGCCACGTACCTATCTCAAAATTAGGGTTTTATAACAGGTAATACCCATTTTACCAAAATTGTGAGAATAGCAAATATAATAATAAGCCAGATTACCCAACCAGGTAAGTTTTCGGGTGTGTCAACCATAATAATAGATATTTCAAAATTATATAAAAAGACGTATGATAGATGACTCCAACTTACCTTTTTCGAATCAATCTTGAGTTACCTGGAAAGGATAAGGAGAAATTTTCACCTCTTATTAAGCGATTCATTTTCTGGCTACCTTCTTTAGTTTATAATTAACTTAAAAAACTTGATGGTCAATTTGTATCTAATTGATATTATATATTTGAAAATCGTATATTTATA
>NZ_LMVP01000170.1 GCF_002287235.1 Methanosarcina spelaei | reverse complement strand
TTCAAGTACGGTTCCTAGGGGAGAAAGGAGGAGCAATCCTCCCGACTTACCCAACTTCCCAACAAGAATATATGTGTTTCTATCGGGTCTATGCTTGCTGTCCAATACTTTTATGAAAAACTTAATTTCTCGGGTATTTTTAGCAAGCATAAAAGTCGGGGTTTAGATCTCAATAGCTTATTAATAGGCTTGGTGAGCTACAAGCTCACCGAGAATTTTAATATTTAAAGAAGCTGGTAAGGTTAAACCAGGAAGAAATTATAAAATTAGATGAATTAATAAATTGTGTCAAATTGATTTGA
Source organism: Methanosarcina spelaei (assembly GCF_002287235.1). GTDB lineage: Archaea > Halobacteriota > Methanosarcinia > Methanosarcinales > Methanosarcinaceae > Methanosarcina > Methanosarcina spelaei. The sequence continues at coordinate 3,561 of NZ_LMVP01000170.1, read as the reverse complement.
GCTAAAAATGGGATAGACTGACAATATCAATTAGTGGATACTGTCAAACTTAGGATATATAAATTTATTGGCCAAATAATCGCACGACCAAAAATTAAGGAATTTACTTCAAGCAAAATAAGTATGAAAATTGCATTGTTAAACGACTTGACCGAAAAATTTACAAATAGTGGATGAAAATAAATTCATGGAGTTCAAGAGTTTTCCAAGACCAACTTAACTCCATAATATACGCCCAGGAGGCATGATTAAGTTAACTTTGCATATATTAAAGTTTACTTAATTCTGCCTCCTGGGTAAAATAAACGGGAGTGAATAAATAATGAAACCTGCTTTCGGCAGGTCGACATAAAAATCCATTCAATTTTTCTATTGATATCGTTTTTTTCAGAACTATTTAAATTAAATTTAAATTAAAAATTACTAAATGTTAACCATAACATTATTAATATATATTTGTAACAAAAGGAGAGAAACGACAAATCAGAATAGATATTTAGTCCTCATGATACTGATTTTTAACTAAAACTACAAAAACTAATGATGAAAAATATTTAAGTGTTAGAATGTGCTTGCTGCCGAATGTAGGATGAAAAAATTTAGAGCCGGAATTTTGCTTGTGACAATATTTTTGGCGAGTTTTGTTCTTGTACCAGCTACGAGTGCGGCTGCCGAGGATGCAAGTGTAAACAATTTCTCTGATAGTGAGGTTGAAACTTACAGCATCGATGGGCTAACTCCCCAACAGGTAGAAGAAATAGAATCTGAAATCAACCGTATAAGGGACATGCCAGATATTGTCAACAACTGCCCTTATATGCCTCTGCTTGTGGCCACTGACGAGCAAAAAGAGATTTTCTTAGGGTATATAGACAATTTATCAGTCTCGAACTCTGAGAAAAAGGAAATGAAAAAAGAATTGAAAGATATTTGGAGTCGTGTTCCAGACAAAATCACGGAAAAAGATTATCTAGTGATGGAAAAAATCGGAAAGGCAATAACTACACATGTTGAAGAGACATATTGGGCAGACGATCAAAGTGTTAGATGGATGTCATATGCACACCGTAATTTAATTTCTGCCGGTGTCAATTGGTCGTCCAGTGTTATCTGGTTGATATTACCATGATGAATATTCAGTAGGACAAATGCTTGCTTTTTTGTGCAAGTAACGCAAGTCAGCTCAAGTTGCGCTGAAGCTCGGAACAAAAAACATGGAAACTACTTTACGATCATTTGAGAATAATATCAACCAGATAACAGAGGACAACCTATTTTTTAAACAGTTTAACATTATGTAACTATACTAATGAATCGAATATCAATGAGTAGATAGGCTACTTAGCTATAGGTTTAGCAATATCAGGCTCCTAGTCGACAAGAAGGAATGTTTTATTGTCCAGATACTTTCGGATCTGATTTTAATCTTATATTAATCACAACAGATGCTCTATTGAAAAAGTAAGCATAATACGGAACTCATAAAGTATTAGTGAAATAATTCCTATACTTTCTAAAAAATATAAGGTAGGGTAAACGTGACAAGAAAAAATCTACTGCTCATTCCTATCTTTTTTGCCCTTTTTGTTATAGGCATACTATTTTTCTATGTTGTTTATGCCATAAACACGGGTACGTACCTTAACAGGGAGCCGGTTGAGAGATATTATTTTGAGTATGATATCAAAGTTACAGGACTTTCCGGAAAGGAAGTGAATGGAACGACTGTGATAATGGTTCCTATCCCTGCATCTAAGGAAGGCAAATTTTTTACTCCCTTTACGCAGAAACCTGATTTTATCCAGAGGTTTCTACTTAAAATCATGCACAAACCTGAACGAGATCATATAGGTCCTTATTTTAGAAATATGAGTGAAACACTTGATAATAAAGAAATAATGGGGGACTGGGTAACTTTCATTGAAGAAACTGATAAAGGTTATATACTTGGATTCAGAACCAATGAGACTAGGCTCGAGGATATCTCGTATGGTAACTCGTTTGTTGCAGATTATTTTGATATTTTTGATCCTATAAATAATGGAAGTCCAATGTTATTTCCTGTCGAAAATGTATCTAATATTTCTTCTGTCTCTTATGGAGACTACACTAAGTATGCCTCAAATCCAAAATATGATACTTATATCTACTTAAGCGATAATCTAAAAGGAGGAGAAAATGTATCTTTCTTTGTCTACTTGGCTGCAAATAATGATCCATATGAGTGGCCTGAAAAATACAGAGGTAAGTACGATAATCTACTATTGGCAAAGGTTAATGACACAGGCTATGTAAAAGTCAGGACTATTATGGGACAGGAAGTACCATGGGGAAATGACAGTCTTGAAGTAATGAGTACTCAGTATTTTTTAGATTTTTATGCTGATGAAACATCTGACAATTCTTAGGACTAACTATCAGAATCCATCTTCTGTGAAGCAAGTTGATTTAACGATATTTGGTTTCTTAGAATCTCTTCTAAATAGCGAATTTCGGTTGATAATTATATTGAAGCTGTACAGAGGACTCAGTTCCAAAATCTAGTGATGAAAGTAAGTGTAACATCACTATATAAATTTATAATTCTATAACTATGTAATGATGTTACGGCAAAAACAATGGTAATTATAAATCTTACTCTTAATAACTTATCGGAACTCCCTGCTCTCTCATACCTTTTTGATAGTTATAGCAATGATTACGAATATACCACAAGAGGAATTTTTCGTAGAAAAATTCCTCCAGCCTGCCCTATTTGCAGTGCTCCTATGGTTCATAACGGCTATAATCTATACATCAAAAAAGGTCTTGGAAAAATCAGCATTGGTCGATACAAATGCCAAAATTGTGGTAGTACAGACGAAGAAGATCATAGTTTTTGGGAAGGTCTGAAAACTTTACTTTTTGATTCATTCAATAATTTTTTCCAGGTGCTCAGATACCATAAAGTTTCTTATGATGGAATTTCTGATATAATGAGCTTCATATTTCCAAGATCAAGAAGCACTATTTTTAGAACATTCAACAAAGAAATGGAACAGGAAAATGTTCCAATTTTAGAAAATGTACATATGGTGCACTATGACGAACAGCATCCAAAAGAGGGACGTTGTCAGAAATACCGTTTAACATTACTGGATGCAAAAACTCAAAGAACAATAGCAGATGAACTTTTTGAGGATAAAAGTTCAGAAACCATCAAAACGTTTCTACGAAAAAATCTAGATACATCAGAACCTGTGTTTATTGTTACGGATTTTGATAAGAGATACCCAGATATTTTAAAGGAAGTTTTTGGGGATAAGTTAGTGCATCAATACTGTTTGATGCACTTAAACAAGCTTATAGTTAGCGATTTTCCGAAGAAAACAACAATTGAACAGGAACTATTAAAATACAGGTTATTGAATATATTTTACAATCGTGAAAATGAGATTAAATTCCTGGAAAAAATTCTATCTGAAGAACTTAACGTAATTATGAATGAAGAAAAGCATCAAGAATGGAGTATAAAGGCAAAAAAGGAATTTAACCGATTTAGATATAAATTGAAGCTAGAAA
>NZ_LMVP01000169.1 GCF_002287235.1 Methanosarcina spelaei | reverse complement strand
CCTAGCTTCGGCAGGTTAACGCAACTAGAGGTATATATTTTCATATTCCTCTCCCATTAGACTCAATATCTTCCAATGAATCTCTTCCATATTTAGAATTTCTGACTTTGCTTTCCCTTTTTTCTGAGTTATAAGTTCTGTAATTTCCTGAAACTTGAAAAATATCCATCTCATTGTCGGTCTTTTTGTTGGTTTTCCTTTCTGATCTGGAACCGTTTCATTTTCTTCTTCTAATTTTGTCCTTAATTTCCATTCCGCAATTGAATAAATCATCAAGCAGAGAACCATTATCATTGTCAACGCTTCAATTCTTGATTTATTCTTGAGATACACCTTCGATACGCTAAAGGTATCACTTTTCAAAAATCTGAATCCTTTTTCTACTTTATCCTGTCCTTTATAATACTTCAGCATCTCTTCAGGAGAAAGACTGATATCATTACTTGCAAGAATGAAAAGTCCCATTTTTTCCATTTCTTTTAAAACAAAATCATCATTAACCTTTATAACCCCCTCAATCCTGTAATATGTCTTCAATTTCTCATCTTTAGAAATTCTGCCTCTTTTACCTGTTTCACGTTTTTTAACGGTTTTCAAATCTACTTTTTCAAACACAATAGAAGGGAAATCTGCAATCCATTTTTCTGCTGCTTTTAATGCATCTTCTTCACAGAAAAAGTCCTCTCCTACCAGTTTTTTAAGCGACTTTTCTGCTTTTTCAAGTTCATTTTGAAGCTTCTTTCTGAGAGTTATCTCTTTCTTTTCTTTCATTTTATGAGAAAGCAACAAAACCCACTTTTGCTTGACTCCCCCATAATCAACAAAGGTTTGATAAAATGAGTATCTTTCATCGCTTTTCAGTGGCTTCAGGTTTAGATTTGCAGTTAGCAGTTCCTTTGCCTCATTAATTGTTGCAGGAACACGACTGATCCAGAATGACTTTCCTATATTATTGATATTATTGTCAGTGTAAAAGGAACTATCAGCGACATAGTACACTTTGCTTTCAGGACTTAAAGCTGATTTGAGAGACTTTATTGCTTCCAGAATTGTGCTTTTGTCGGAAGCATTCCCTGAATGAGTGTTCATAAAAAGGGGTATTCCATGCTGATTTACAATCAAACTTAGCACAAATTGTTTGAGATCCCATCTTCCGTTTTTGGGAATTCCAAAAGTGATATCAATAGACTCCGTTTCTTCGTCTTGATAATCACCATAAACGCTGACACTTGTAGTGTCAGCGTGTAAACAATGGACAGGAATAGGTAGACGGTTCATAATGTGAAGAACAATTTCCGTAAACAGTTTTGTAGGACCATACTTTACGATTCTGTCAAGAGTTTCTCCGATAGCATATTGATTCAGATCTTCTCGTGTTACACCTTCTCCAAAAAGTCTTTCTATAGAAATATTCCTGAAAAAGTCAGGAAAAAGGTATAGACGTTGACCTATGAAACCAAGACCATTGAGTACCATGGCAAGGATGCAGACTGAGTGAGGAATCTTGTGATCCCTTTCCTTTGGGAGTTTCTCATCGATCAGTTTGTCAACTTCAAGTTCTCGGAAAACTCCAGCAATGAGACCAAGGTGACCTAAAAATCTTGTACGTTTTATTGAGGATTCGACTAGTCGACTGTTGTTTTTGTCTGCCATGGAAAATCAAGAAAAAAGATGTGAGAATAATTATATTAACTTATATGTTTACCTGCCGAATCTAGGATGATAGTCCATATAAATTTTGTTCCTTATCAGTATAATATACTTCACGTCGTTAAATTTCCTGCAGGTTCCCATAAACGACCAAATATTGACCCCAAAAACGTATGGAAATATTCATTTTTGTTCTAGAGCAAAAATTATCATATACAGGTTTTACAATAAAAATTCGTACATTATATTTAAAGGGAATTTGCAACAAATTCACAACAATGCCTAAATATTGAATGCTTTTTAGTACTGATATTCGGAATTTCAGTTAATAAGAACTACTGATTATTGAAGAAAGTAAAGAATTGTCAACGCCGATTTAATTTTCCCCACATTGGTCGGTTTAAAATTCCTCACCTTTTGATATAAAGTTTACTCAATTTTTCATGAATTCACTCAAAATCACTGGTACAGATTTCCTGTTTTTATTCCCTGTTTCTTTCTCTCTTTCAGCCTGTAACTTTCTCCTTTGATGTTAATTGTCGTACAATGATGGAGAAGCCTGTCAAGTACAGCAGCCGCTATAACATGGTCCTTGAATATCTCTCCCCATTCTCCATATGACTTATTCGATGTCAAGATCACTGAACTCTTTTCATAACGTCTGGAGATTAGCTGAAATAGGCAGTGAGCTCCTTCCTCATCAAACGGGAGATATCCAATTTCATCAATTATCAACACTTTAAATTTCATCAAGTCCCTGATCTTCTTTTCAAGTATTCCTTCTCTATCTGCTATTTTCAACCTATCAATAAGGTTTCCTGTATTGGTAAAGTAAACCGAAATTCCTGCTTTTGCTGCTTCAATCCCAAGAGCAATTGCAAGATGAGACTTTCCAACTCCAGGAGGACCGAGCAAAACAATATTCTCTGCATTATGAACAAATCTCAACGTTGCAAGGTCTTCTATGACTTTTTTATCAATAGATGACTGAAACTCAAAATCGAATTCTTCAAGCATCTTTTTAACAGGAAAAACTGCACTTTTCATCCTTCTCTCAACTGCAACAGCTTCCCTGTGTTTCTTTTCCTGTTCAAACAGATAATCAAGGACTTCCATTGTTGTCTTGCTGTCCCTTGCAGCAATTTCAAGATAGTTATCAAGAAGCTCTTCAATAGTATTCAGTTTCAAGTACTGCAGATTAGTGTGAAGTCTTTCATAGCTGAAGTTGTTCATTCAAAACCACCTTCACTAAATGTTTCATAGACATCAAGAGACCTCTTTTCAACTTCAGGACCTGAGAACTTCAATGGAATCTGTGAATCCTTCCTGTATTTTGAATTCTCTTTAAGAATCTCACTCAGTAGACCCTGGAAATGTTCCTTTTTCCTGGCAACTCTGCAGTTACCTGGAAGAATTTCATGTTCACAGACCTTTTCATAATCAACATAGACCTCGAATTTTCCTTCGAAGATCTGAAGCTCTGCAGTTCTTCCTGCAAACCTGTAAGGAACAGAATACTTATTTCCAAGGAAAGAAATATAACAATCTCTGGAGACCTTTCTGGTCTCCTTATGGACAACTTTGTAAGGAGGAACCTGATCCCAAGGGCTCAGGTTTTCCTCCTTAAAGCGTTCAAGAGGGATTTGATATGTTGTTCCGTGGACAGTTGAATTTACCCTTTCCAACCACCTGTTAACTTGGGCGTTCAGGTCTTCGAGAGAGGTAAACTGTCTTCCAAGGAAAAAATCCCTCTTGACGTAACCTACCGTATTTTCAATCTTGCCTTTTGTCTGAGGTCTATATGGTCTGCATAACCGTGGAATAAAACCAAAGCATTTGAAGAAATCCTCAAACTGTGAGTTCCATTCAGAATCTGATGATTTTAAGGCTCTTTTGATAACAACCTGTTTCATGTTATCATAGAGAATCTCCTGTGTAAATCCTCCAAAGTACTCAAAAGCATTCAGATGACACTGAATAAGAGTGGGAGTGTCTATGTTCAGTGTAAATTCAACATATCTCATTCTGGAATATCCAAGAATCATGTTAAAGCAAAAGAGTTTCTTTACCTTTCCATCAACCTCAACTGTTCCTAACTCTCCCCAGTCAACCTGAGCCTGTACACCTGGTTTTGTTTCATAGCGAAGTATGGCAGGGGTTTCCTGCTCAGGTCGGACTTTTTGTACGAAGTCCTTGACTATGGTTTTTCCTCCCTCAAAACCCATTTCTTTTA
>NZ_LMVP01000168.1 GCF_002287235.1 Methanosarcina spelaei | reverse complement strand
CTGCTGTTGCCAGAGGTTCCGCTGCATAACAATGCAGCGGAACTAGCGGCGAGAGCAAAAGTCAGAAAAAGAGATGTGAGCCTTCAAACCATAACAGAGGAAGGAACAAAAGCAAATGACACATTTATGACGATTGTTCAGACAGCAAAGAAACTGGGTGTAAGTGCATATCAGTACATATGTGATAGAGTTAGCGGTACATTTGGGATGCCATCTCTGGCTCAACTAATCAGAGAAAAAAGCTCAATAAGCAGAAATTGAGAGCTTTCCACTCAATTTGAAGAGGATACCTTAATAGTCAAAAAAAAGAGAGGGGAGTACTTTCATTTAGTTGTGCATGTTATTCGAAGAATATCATGTACGTTTTCTATAATTATTAAACTTAAGGAAAATTTATTCTATTGCATTTATTTAGTTTCCAGCTATCTAATATATAGATAGGTAGGAGCAAAATTTACTTTTTATCAGAAAAATAACATTTGTTGAAGTCAAACTATATAAGAATCTCAATAATTTTTGATATTTGAAGGAACTGAAATGTTGACTGAGGATGAAATCTTTGCCAACGAAACTTATATTCGCGATCTCTTAAATGAAGTGGAGAGAGAAGGAGTTAAAGATTACATCCAGTACATTGAAACCTCTGATTTCTTTTCTGCACCAGCAAGTACAAAATATCATAGAGATTATCCCGGCGGACTTGCGGAACATTGCCTCAATTTATTAGAACCGCTGAAATTATCGAACTCTCGTCTTAAGGAAAAAGAGCAACTTCCTGAAGATTCTTTAATAATTATTGCTTTGTGCCACGATGTCTGTAAAGAAGGATTATATATTGGGGATTATGGAAATTATCGGACGTTACCAGATCATCCTGCAAATAATAAGCATTCAATTCTTTCTATTGAGAGAATTAAAAAGTATATAAGACTTACACGCAACGAAAGGGATATAATCCTTTATCATATGGGACTTTTTTCATGCTATGAATATGGTATGGAGTATACCCCAGAAGATTTGATGAGAGCTATAAAAAGACACCCTCTTGTACAGATTTTTGCAGCTATTGATATGGAAGAAACTCACTGGCAAAGGTAAAGATCAAGCTTTTTAAGATAAGCCTTTAAGCTTTTAAGATAAAGCCTAATCTTTTAAGAACTATCGCCTTACTGACCTGAGTAACTCTCTTTTAACAAACATTTAGTTTGAATTCTTTTTATATTAAACTAGAGTAGTAGTAAAGAGGGAATAAAAGAGGGTGAGAAATTAAATTGGGAAAGGCTTTGGAAACCTAAATTTAGAAAATGAACTTATCAAACAAGGAGTAAAACAGGTTGAGATCGAAAGGAACTCCGAGAAAATAAAATCATAATATGGGAAAAAATCATAATATGGGGGAGAAAAAGTAATGCAAGCAAGCACTACTGAAGTTCAGAGCATTTTAGGAAATGTAAAATATCCTGCAACGAAGAACCAGGTCATCGACGAAGCCCGAAAACAGAATATTAGTGGCGACACAATGCAGACTCTTGAGAACATTCCAGACAGGAAATACAACAGCGCTGACGACGTCGTCAATGAATTTGAAGGTTTTCAAAAGGCTGTAGAAGCTTTCCATAAAAGGAAATATCCTGCAACAAAACAGGAGCTGGTCAATGAAGCTAGAGATCTTCATGTCCGTGATGTAATAATAAAAGCTCTTGAGGCCTGCCCGGATAAGGAATACTCCAGCCCTGATGATGTTATCAAAGAATGCAGAGCCAGAATCCAGAACAGATAATTCGATTTCAGACAGGTAGCCGCTAAAAGCGAAAGATTAAAACAGAAGATTAAAACAGAAGATTAAAACAGAAGATTAAAACAGAAGGTTAAAGCAGAAGACCAAAAACAAGATGGAAAAACTGTAACTTCGGTTCAGACCGCCTTTTGTCTTGAATTTTTAAGAGGGGAAAATAATCCCTTAAATTTTCCTCAAAAGATAATACTTATCCATCAAGATATGAGTCTGGAAAGAAATATATTAGAGAAATAAACAAATAATTGATTCGTCATCCTTTTCAGGTAATTGGTTCTTTGTCCTCCCCAAGTTTATGAAGAATAGAGTTTTTGAGATTCAAAGCATTTGTGTCTTCCGCACTAATTCTTAAAGTATTCTCTACTGCAGATAGTGACTGCTTATATCTTCCGAGTTCAAAGAGAATAGACCCTTTGTTGAACCAGGCTTCAGGTCTGTTTGGGTTACTCTGCAGCGCTTTATCAAGTGCCTTTAATGCTTTTTCAGGCCTATCAAGCATATAAAGAGTAGAACCTTTGAAACTCCAAACGTTTTCATTTTTAGGATTAATCTCAAGAGATTTATCAAATGCTTCTAAAGCCTCTTCATATCTACCAAGAGTATAAAGAGCAGAGCCTTTATAGTTCCAGATATCTGCATCATCCGGGTTGATTTCAAGACATTTATCAAATTCTTCCAGCGCTCTCACATACTTATCCGGTTCGTAAACCTGCCTGTCTCTGTGCCCCTTACCGGACACTTCAGGAGAGTTATATGGGAGAGTATTCAACTCTTTAATCAGACTTTCATCTTCGAGTTTAGACAACATGTTTTTATATTTCTGGATTTCAACGTCCTCTGGATAGAGTGAAAGGATCTCGTTAAGTGTATCCATTGCCTCTTTATATCTTCCAAGCTTGAATAAGGCAAGAGCCTTGAACTTTAGTGCATATTTATAGTTTATATTGTCACTCTTTTTCCATAGGTACAGGTTTTCTTTAGAAATTACCTCTGGTATAGTTTCCAGGGCACTGTCAAAAGCTTCTATTGAACTTCTGTATTTGCCGGTTTTATAGAGTACAGTACCTTTAATCAGCCATGCCTCAGTAAAATATTGATCTTCAGTTATTTCTTTTTCAAGAAAAGCCAGTATTTTCTTAATAGTAAAGCTGCTCTCATCTTCTAATGAAAAGTCTTCATCCTGCATTAAAGACCCGAGAATGTTAATGACTTCAATATCGTTTTTTCTTCCTTCATACGTTTCTAATCCGATAAATTCCTCTTCATAAAATGAGTCTCTCTTAGAGTGATGAAACTCACGACTTTTATCCGTTGCACTCATATTATCAGAACCCGAAAATATGTTTGTCAGAATTCATTGCCAGAACTCATTATCAGAATTCACTATCAGAATTCATTATCAGAACTCATTATCAGAACTCATTATCAGAACTCATTATCAGAACTCATTATCAGAACTCATTATCAGAACTCATTATCAGAATTCATTATCAGAATTCATTATCAGGATTCATTATCAGGATTCATTGCCAGAACTCATTGCCAGAACTCATTATCAGAATTTTACTTAAGAATTTTACTTAATCACTTATCAAACGAGATTTGTTGGCTTTACTAAGCTCGCTGACCTTAAACCTGCACTTGTTCTCATTAACCCGAAATATTTCCCAAGAAGATATATTTCCCACGGATATATATTTGCAATGTAATATTAAAATATACTTTTTGAAAAAAGATATTGGAAAAAGTAGAGCTCCCTGGTAAAAAAGTTTGATGAAAAAAATCAAGATTTACTTAGCCGCCGATGTCGGATTCTGAGAGAATTTGACAGATTCAAAAATAAATGAGATTTCAATTAAAGTCTTGGAGTCACTTTTGTTATTAAATAATCGATGGTCATTTGAAATTTGACTAAGAAAAGTAAATTTAAACTTTTGGATTAGCAGCTCCTTATATGATCCACCAGCTCTTTTACGCTTTAACTCTCTATCAGGCTCTTTTACGTTTAACTTTCTGTTATACTGCATCAAGGTCTACAGCTCTGGCTTCAGGAAAACTTTCAACGAGCATCCGTACGGTTTCTGGATGACAAGTGAAATAAAAAATCTGGTTGTCCGATGCAAGATCCTTTATGGCTTCACAGGTACTTTTGCAACGTACAGGATCAAAGTTCACCAGAACGTCATCAAAAACAATTGGAAGAGATTCCGAATGTCGGCCGAATTCTCTAATGAAACCGAAGCGTAGAGAGAGATAAAGCTGTTCGGCCGTTCCCCGACTGAGTTCCTGGATGCTCTTCTGACGTCCATTCCGGTCTTCAACATAAATTTCGGTAGAGTTGAGTGGAGAATAAATCCTTGTGTACCTGCCTCCGGTAATATTTGAGAAAAAAGCCTGGGCTTCCACGAGAACTGCAGGCTGTCTTTCCTTTTCATAGACTTTGACTGCTTTAGCAAGGATCTCCCGGGCTAAAACCAGAGAAGCCCATTCCCTTGACTTTTCGTGGAGTTCTTCCAGCAGGCTTTCCTGCATTACCCTTGCCAGGGAACCTTCGCTTCCATGTTCAAGCTGTTCGATCTGGTTTCGTATCGCTCCACGACTGTCTATAGTATTTGAGACCTCTTGTTCCAGGGTTTTCAGGCACTCCTCAAGCCTGCAATTCTCGTCTTTCAGACCTGAGAGATCAGAGGCTTGCAGCTCTCCCACTAAAAGCTTGTACTCTTCGTCATCTCTGGAAACCCGCCGGATTTGTTGTTCAGCTTCTCTTTTCCTAGTTTCCAGCTCGGTTCGTTGAGCCCAGAACCGAGCGTTTTCGTAGAATTCTTCTTCCGTCTCTGCATAACCGGAATTAAGAAGAACTGCAAACTCTTCTGCAGCCTCTTCATACTTATTCCTGGCTGCCTGAAGTTCAATATTGAGTTCTTTCGATTTCGTTTTCAGCTGCTGAAGGTTTCTTGCCTCATCAGATGACTTTTCAAAGTCTGAAAGGAGTTTTTCAACCCGGGCGTCAAAAGAGAGTCCGGAAAAAGGAAGTCCACATTCTTGCAGGACCCCGGCTACTTTTGCTTCATAGGCTTCTATCGACGTTCTGCTGGAAGCTGCCTGTTCTTCAAGTTTCCGGATAGCCCGCTGCCTGTCAAAGCACGTCCTGATTACCGAAAAAATTTCAAGCACACTTTCTACTGAAAGCGAAGGATCAAGTCCGTAATTCCTAAGCCAGCTAGTCCACTTTTCGGATATGGCATCACTTGCCTTTTTCTCCTCAAGGAGCCTGGCTTCCAGCTTTCCTTTTTTATGATTAAGGCCTTCGGACTCAGCCTCAAGTTTTCTCACTCTTTCAGCCTGATTAAATGCAAAACTTACGTCTTCCCTGAGTTTTGCTATTTCACTTTCGATTATGATTCCTGAAAAAGGCCTTCCACATGCTTCCAGAACTTTACAGGCTTTTTCTTCGTATTTTCTAACAGTAGCTTCTTTGAGCTTTACCTGTTTTTCCAGTTCTATTATATTCTTTTGTTTTTCCAGGCAGGCGCCAACTGCGGAAACAAGTTCAAGCACATCCTCTGGAGAGAACTCAGGGCTGAGCCCTGAAGAAACGAGCCATACCTTCCATTCCTGGAAAACTTTTTCCTGCTTTGCCTCTTCGGTCCTGAGAGTATCCTTAAGTCCCATATAACTTGCATTTAACCTATCCAGCTTCTTCTGGAGCTTTTCCTCCCTCTGGCGCAGCTCCGAGGCAGTCTTCAACTCAACCATGGCCCTTTGCAGTTCATCGGCTTTTTTTTCCCTTATTGAGGGATCAGGAATATCTTCAAAGCCACATTTTTTTGCACGGGTTTTCATAGATACTTTCAGTGCAGCAATCTCTCTGAACAGCTTTTCCTTTGAGTCCTTTATATCCTGTTTACGGGATTTAGTATTCTCCGGGTGTTCTTCCCATGCCGGCTGGACCGAGGACTTATTAGTGGCTTTCAAAAAGTATACTGCAGAGGTAGTGAAAAGAAGAAGAAATATGACAAGTCCGGAAAGCAGAGTACCATTAATACTTTCGTAAACCAGGCCAATGCAACCTGAAAGCAGAATCATTCCTGCAGGCCAGAGTGGAAGTCCGCTCTCATTTTCGGTTTCTCTGTGTCCCAAAGCTGTAAAAAGCATTTCTTCTTTTTCCAGATTTTTGAGTTCATTTTCTTTTTCTCTCAGGAGAGGTTGGGTCACCCTGAGATAGCTTACAGCTTCAAGCTCCTGCTTCAGCTCTTCAGGCCTGGGAAAGGTCGAGTATACCTCAATTTTCTCTTTTAGAGCCTCGATTTCCTCGCAGACTTCTCTAATTTCCTCAGAAGCAAGTTTAAGCCTGTCACAGTGCCTCTCAATTATTTTTCCTGCCTCCTCCATTTCCCTTCGCTTTCTGAGCACAGTTTCTTTTGAAATGATGGAATGCTCGAAAAGATCAAGGACAGTTTCATCCCATCCCTCCTCAAGTCCTGAAAGAGTTTTCCTGAGTTCAGCCTTCCTATCCTGAAGTTCCTGAGTTCCGAAAAGGAGAAAATCCTTATCAGCCTGGTATTTTTCGATTCCGTTTCCAAGTTCGATGACCCGGTCTCTGTGTACAAGAAGGCTTTCTTCAAAAAGATTATTTTCCTGGAGTATCCTTTCGATGCTGTTAAGGACCTGCTGAAGTTCGTTTCTGGTCTCTTTTACTTTATCTTCAATTTCCTCTACTGACCTTCGCATCTGAATAACTGATTCCTTTGCAGGGATAGAGCGGTCAAAACGATCCAGAGATTCTTCGTTCCAGGCCGGACCGAGTTCCAGAAGAAGCTCAGTAAGCCCGGCTTTTTCCTGCCTGAGGTTCATTTCCAGAGAAGGAAGCGTTTTTTCTTCAGACCTGTACTTTTCAATTCCGCTTCTCAGTTCCAGCACCGAATCTTTTTGCTGCAGAAGGTTTTCGTCAGGTGAAAAGCTTATTTCTTTAACGGCATTTTTATCCAGTTCCTGCTGCAGCCTCGAGATAGTCTCCCTTATTTCCCCAGTTCGCTCCTTGAGTCTTGTAAGCTTTTCCCCCCCTTTTTCAGGGAAACTTTCAAGCTCAGGTAAGCTTTCAAGGGCGATTTTTGACTCACTGAAGACCTTCCAGTCTTCCCAGACAGAAATTAAGTTTTGAATGTGGTTTAGTTTTTTCCTTATATTCTGAGACTTTTGTTTTAATTGGTTAATTTCCAGAGTTTTCTGTTCCATTTCGAAATGAAGCGAATCGTATTTTTTCTGGACTCCTTCAAATTCGGAAATTTTTACTTCAGTTTTTCCTATCTCCCTTAATAGCTCATTTATAAGAGGTTTGCTACCTCTAGGCCTATACAGATTGTTTTCAATGCTGCTGACCGAGTTCATCAGTCCTGAAATAGAAACTCCAACTCCCGTGCCAGCACTGTAGAGTTTACTGTTGATGCTCAGGTCGTTCAGGGTCTCGAAACTCTGTAGTTCTTCAAGGCCAAAAGCATAGATATTTTCAAAGACATTTCTGTCCGCATAGCCTAATAGTTTAAGGAGTTCAGCCTTACCTCCTAGATTCCCATCTGGAAGCAAAACCTTTACATCTTCTTTTCTGCCTGCATTTCTCTCTATGACCCATCGGTCTCCGGTAGAATCAGTCACCGCAAGCCGTCCCCCATGCTTTACACCTTCAAGTGGAGGATAGAGGTTGCAGAGCCTTGTGTTAGTTAGACCGAAATTCATTCTCCGGATAAAAGTAAATAATGTCGATTTTCCTGCCTCATTTGCCCCTGTAAAAACGACCAGACCTGAGGGAAGATCTCCCATAGACAAGCTGGAAAACTTGCCGAAGCCATCAATATGGATGGCATTAATTTTCATTATCTTCCTCCGTAAGTAAGGCATCAAGCAGGATATTTTCAGCTCGCTGAAGCAGAGAACTCATCTCTTCGTTATCAATTCTGGTAATGTATTTTCTTCCGTTCCTGGAACTAAAAAAAAGAGGTGAAAGAAACTCACGGAACTCATTTCGAGCTTTTTCATCAGTCTTCAAGCCCTCTACAATTTTTACCAGATCTCCTACAAAATCTTCCCTTTTCAGAAGAAGCTCTCTTTCTACCGAAAAGAGCGTCTCATTTTCAATGCGCTCTATCCAGATGAACTGTCTACTCCAGTTTTCTCCTTCCCTGAGCAAACGCATGAGATCCTCAAGCAATCCCTCCTGACTGAGAATGTAATGCAGCGGTCCCCTTCCTTTAAGAATAAACCTGCAAATAGCAGATCTTCCTCCTGACTTTTCCCTTATATCGTCAAGCTGGCTTTGAAGGCTTTCTATTAACTCCCCTTCTTTTTCCAGACCTTCTATGGAAATTTCCCTGATATGCCAGCGGACAGAGTCGGTCTCTATAAACCTGGTAGAAGTATCTCCTCCTGAGGAAACATTCACAACAAAGCACCCCCTGGCCCCGGTTTCACCGGGATGCCTGCCCTGCGGATTTCCGGGATATATCACAACCGGAGCTTCTTTGCAAACTACAGAAGGAGTATGGATGTGACCAAGAGCCCAGTAATCATAATTGAGCTCCCTGAGGTCCTGCAGGGTACAGGGTGCATAAGGATCATGTTCCGGGTTGCTTCCCACGCTGCAATGCAGAAGCCCTATGGTAAACGGCCAGTTATCTTCTTTTCTTGGAAAGTCTTTTACAAGATTTTTCATTATGTGCTGTGTCGGATAGCTCATCCCCACTATGACGGCGGCAGTTTTCCCTTCTTTTTTGAATTCCACAACCTCGGCCCCTTCCCCACTCATGATATGTACATTTTCGGGCCATGTAAGGCTTGCAGACCAGCCGTCAAGAGGATCGTGGTTCCCATGGCAGATAAAAACCTGAATTCCGGCGGTTTCGAGTCTCCTGAGCCCCTCTACAAACTTCACCTGCGCATAGAGGCTTTTGTCGGCACTGTCATATATGTCCCCCGCAATAAGCAGAAAATCGACTTCTTCATCCATACAGAGCTCTATAATCGCCTCATAAGCCTGAAAGGTAGCTTTCGCAAGCCTTTCCCCAAGCTCAGGATCAATCCCGGAGATCCCAGTAAATGGACTGTCAAGGTGTAAATCCGCAGCATGAACAAAACTCAAAGTCCCGGCCCTGCCAACATCTGCCGACATATTTGTTTTTTTCATTGGAGATACCACTAACATATTTATAATATTTATACCTCCAACTGTATATAAACCCAGTTAAATGTTCTGGATTAGGCTTCAGAAACAGATGATTAAATTAAGAATTAATCCCATAAGTGTTTGTTAAAAGTTTAAATCTTCAACTAAAGGGACTTATTAGAATTTCAGATTTGTACAGGTATGGTAAGAAATTAAAAATGATTCAAATTAAGAGTAAGGCTTTTTTGACAGTGTTGGACTTTCCGCTTATTTTTTGTAGGCCCCTGAACTGGAGATATCTTTTATTACTGGAATTACAATCTATTTCTATGTCCAAACAGCTTATGGATACAATACAACGGATTCTAGAGACCTCTTTAGTGCAAATTAATACTGGAAAATCTAAAAAAGCGCTTGAAAACCTTGCAAAAGCCGAAAAGCTTTCTGAAAAGGCAAAGAGACCTGACTACCTGTGCTCGATCTTTATGTTAAAAGGAAGAGCTTTGCTTGCCGAGCAAAGGAAAGAGGAAGCCCTGGAAGAGTTCCAGAATCTAATCGAATTTGCCGTGCCTCTCTTTCAGGCTGACCCCGGAGAACCGGTGCATCAGTACTATATCTACAATTCATTTGGTTTCACTATAAAGACTCTCTACGAGTTTGACAGTGTTTCAAAAACGGAGGAGTATTTATACAGAAGTAAAAGAGATATAAATAGAATTCTTGCCACTTATGATAATCTTATTGTCAGGGTTCCGGATAATCCGGAATACATACATAATTATTTGAAATTTTTGGAAAATATAAGAACCTATTACCTGAAAGCTCAGAAGACTGAAGCTGAGCTAGAACTGGTCAAAAGAATCGTGCAAAATTATGGGAAATTATTCGAACTGATTCCCGGGAAACAGGAATTATTTGATAACCTGAAGAAAATCACGGAACAATTTAAAGATTATTGTCTTTTATTCGGGAATTTTGAGGATGCAAACCGGGTCTTTGAACAGATAGAAGAAATCTATAAAAAAATCCTCAAAAAAGAACCCGGAAACATGATAGTCTCTAATCATCTTCTTTCCTTATACGAAGTCTCAGCTGACCTGTACATAAAACTTGGAAACATCGAGAAAACTGAGGAAACCTACCTCCGGGCCCTCGACTTTCTAAACGAAAAACTCAGAAAACAACCTGGTAAAATTAGTTACATCCGGAAACAGCGCGAAATATACCAGACTCTCAGCAGGATTTTTTATGATGAAAATGAAGTTGAAAAAGCGACTCAATATGCTGAAAAAGCCCTTGAAACACTCAAAGAATTAGCCGGGAAAAAATCGGAGAACCTGAGATATCAATATGAGATTTCCGACGACTTTGCCGAACTTGGGAAACTATTTGAAGAGCTGGAAGACATAGAGCATGCAAAAGAGTGTCGCATGCAGGAAATCAAAATTTACAGGAATATTCAAAAAAGAGATCCTGAAAACCAGGTAAATGCAGCAAATATAGCAGCCACTCTGGACCAGATCGGACACCTCTACGCAGGAAAAGAAGATATAGAAACTGCAAAACAGTACTATGAAGAGGGAATTGACATCTATAAAAAATTGCTTGAATCTGATCCAAAAAATATTGACAATGAAATAGGTATCGCAAATTCCCTGGATTACATAGGTGAACTATATCCGGATCTTGAGCCTGAAACCGCTCTCAATTACTATGAAAAAGCTCTTAAAATAAAAGAAAAAGCCTTGAAGCTTTTCCCGGAGAGTATAGATTACAGGGAAGATCTCATTTATACCCTGAAGGACCTTGAATCCCTAGCTTTGAGGCAAAAACAATATGAAAGCGCAATCCAGCACCGTGAGCGCATCACAGAACTGAGCTTGCAGATTGCCAGCGAGGATCCAGAAGACAACGGTTACAAAAAAGAACTGGCTCTTTCCTACAAAGACCTTGGGCTACTTTTTGAAAAAGCAGGAAAACCGGAATTTGCAAAACTGCAGTATTCAAAATCAGCCGATGTTTTCAGGAGTATTCTTCAAGATGAAAACGAAGAAGACTTTGTAAAAGACCTGCTGGCGATGTTACTCCAGAAGCAGGCAACTTTGTTCATTCATGAAAAAAAGTACGATCTTGCGAAAGAATACCTGGCCTTTGTCCGTGATTACTATGAGGACTTATATAAAAAAGCTCCTGAAAAACCGGAAAACTGGAAAGCCGTCTGTGAAATTCGGACACTTAACGGGATTTTACATGAACAACTCGGGAATTACGACGTAGCTATCCCAATCTACGAATCAATTCAGACGATCCTGGATAAACATATTGAGTCTGAACCCGATAACCTTGAGTACCAGTCAATGATGAGTGTTTTATATACACAGCTAGGTATTACATATCATTCAGCCGGAGAGTATGACAAATCAAAAGAGGCTTTCGAAAAAAGCATTCCCCTAAACGCAAAAATACTTGAAGAAAAACCTGAAAATTTCTTAGATCTGGGTGGAGCAGCAGTAACATTTGCAGAATACTCAAATTTACTCACGGATATGGGCAGAGAAAAAGAAGCAGAAGAATACGCTGCAAAAGCTGACAAAATAAAGGAGAAAATTGAGAAAGTATGCGGACCTGATGAATTTATAATGGAAGATGAGGGGCCCGGAAAAGAGCTCTGAAATCCGAAGAACACAGGTTTCATAAAAACAAATTTCAGGACAGGGTGTAATTACACCCTTATGTTTTTCCTGGCAGTTCTTCAGTAATAAGTCAATGTCTACCCAGAAAATGCACAGATTTGCGCTCTGCATCCATTTGTCTTGTTTTGCAGGTTTTAGTTTCAAGTATGCTGGTAAGTTTAGAAAACGAATGCAATTGAACAGGTACATTTAAAGATGAGATACCAACCAGACAATGGAACAAGACCATTATTTAAAAACGAAATACTTTTGAGATAAAACAGATTGAAGGCTGGCTAAAAATCCAAAAATCCAAAAAAGATAGGAGAAACAGGATGGAAACAGGATAAAAACAACATGAAAACAAGATGGAAAAATGAGGTTTCTAACCTTTATGTTGAAAAATAAAATCATACTTTCAAGTAAAAATGTACAGATCGATTACCTTTTTAGAAATTCAATAACCTCTTTCTCAGACTTTGTTTTTCTATCATTTAGTGCGGTTTTTGCTGTATTAATGCACAATTAATTCGATTTTGTGGTTTTTAGAAGCATGCGGCTTTCAAATTCATCACATAGCTTGTGAAGAATTTATTTTTTCACATTTGTCAGAACTAATTTCAAGCAATAAGCAGATTGTATTATAAGAAAGAGCTGGTAATTACGTCTGATAAATTACAAATAACCCTATTCAAAGCTTCCTCTAAAAGGTTCTATATGCCTGAACTGCAAACCCTGCATATGGATAAAAAAGTGTTTGTTGGTGTAGACGGATGCAGAGCTGGTTGGTTTGCAGTTGCACTAACAGAAACTGATAGTTTTGGTGTATTTCAGTTTTATAAAATCTCGGATCTCTGGAACTATTTTTATGACGGCAAAATTAATGTGCGTATACTTGTGGACATTCCTATTGGTTTAATAGACAGCAAATCTAATTTAAAGAGAAGATCCTGTGATGTAGAAGCTCGAAGATTATTAAGACCCTACAGGCAATCCAGCGTTTTTCCAACTCCCTGTAAAGAAGCAATCTATGCAAGAAACTATGAAAGCGCTTGTGTCATCAATGAAGAAGTTACAGGCAAACGGCTTACAAAACAAACATGGGGAATCGTTCCAAAAATCCGAGAAATGAATGATTTTCTTATAGCCACAGGTTCTGCAAAGGAAAAAATAATAGAAACCCATCCCGAAGTTTGCTTTTGGGCTCTTGCCGGAAAGCCAATGGAGTATTCTAAAAAGGAGAGTGAAGGTTTTAACGAAAGAAAGAAGCTACTGCAAGGAATTTGTACTTCCACAGATAAAATTGTGCAGAATGCTCTTTCCAAATATAGACGTAAAGATGTGGCAAAAGACGATATTCTTGATGCTCTGGTCGTCTCTGTAACAGCAAAATTGTCTTTTCAGAGGGGACTAAAATCTATCCCCGAAGTTCCTGAAAAAGACTCTCAAGGGCTTCCTATGCAGGTGGTTTATACAACGATTTGTTAATAGGATTTACAATGTTGGAAACTGAAACTACAAAAATCAAGCATAAGATTGCAAGATCAAAATATGCCTTCAAAGCAGAGAAAAGCAGCTAAAGAAAATAGATAAAACATTAGTGCGAGGGATGGGATTCGAACCCACGAATTCCTACGAAACTAGGCCCTCAACCTAGCGCCTTTGACCTGGCTGGGCAACCCTCGCATAGCGATATATTACAAGCAAAGAATATGGAATTCTTCACAAAAATAACTTTTAAAAACGTATGAAAATTTGAAGTTAAGTATTTTAAGTTGACAGATTAAGAAATTTAGTGCGAGGGATGGGATTCGAACCCACGAATTCCTACGAAACTAGGCCCTCAACCTAGCGCCTTTGACCTGGCTGGGCAACCCTCGCATTTCGTATTAATCTGTGTTAAATCTATGTTTAGTACTGTTTCGTTATGAATATCCGGCGCGCTTTACGCCTTGCACTCCCTCACAATATCATGGATAATATATAAACATTTCGAGTCATGAAGGTCACAGGGAATAAGTTTTGGAAGAATACTAATTAGACAAAATGGCTTCTATAGTATTCAGGTACAAAATAATAATAGATCAGGCATAGAAAGTCCAGAGAAATGTCTACTCATTGAAATATTCAGGGCTCTAAGTGCCTTTAACTTCAAAAAATTGGGTATGGGCCTATCCGAGCTGGAGCTCAGAACTGGTCCAGAATGCTTAAAAGTTCTTCAGCTCTGCCTTTGACCACATCTGCTGCATTAAGGGCAAGGTCTTTCGCTGTGTAAGAACCATCGGACTCCATTGTAAACACAAAAGCATTCTCATCGAAGCCAATCTTTATCGCGTTAATATCACAGACCTGTTCGCAGAGCCTGCAGAGTGAGCATTTCAGGACATCTTCGTCAGAAACTTTGGCCCCTGAATCTTCAAACCGTATAATGCTTTTCGGGCATTCGGCTGCACAGTGCCCGCATGCATCGCAGTTTTCAATGGTTATAACAGGCACGTTCTTGTAGCCGCAAGCGACTCCTGCCTGCCATTTAACGCTGTCCCTACCGTAGCCCATATGAGCAATGGCCTCAAGCACAAGCTTCTGACCTTTTTTCAGCTCAACGATCGGGATATTGGGATCAGCAGGCTGTATTTTTGGGTCAGAGGAGATAAGATCCCGTGAATAAACCGTGCCCGGACCTTCTGCGCTCAGGGTTAAGGAAACCTCGCAGGCAGGACAGCCCTCTCCTCCGCAGACGTCGCATTCTGCCTGTGGCACATACGTCTCTACATCCGTAACAAGCGGGATTAAGGACAGACGTAGAGCCAGCTGCTCATCATAGAGTACCGAGGTGTTGTCATAAAGGTTCACATATTCAATCGCAAGCGTTGGTACATCTGCGACCATGGCGCGCCGAATGCCGTTGGCAAAAGATGTGCTAACTTTTGAGAGCACGAATTTTGCAGATCTATCCGATAACTCCAGAATGTCTACTTCCATCGTCATATTCCTTAATTTCCCTTATATTTTTGATAACATTGAAAAAGAGAGTTTTAGGAGAATTTCGGAAGAAATTCTCTGAAGAATTCTCTTATACACGTCTTCCGCCTTTCGGGCGAGTACCATCGTGCGGGACAGGAGTAACATCTTCAATCCTGCCAATCCGGATTCCTGCTCTTGCAAAAGCCCTGATTGCAGCCTGAGCGCCAGGGCCCGGACTTCTCTGCTTGTTCCCGCCAGGTGCTCTTACCCTTATATGGATGCCGTGGATCCCCTTGTCCCTTAGCTGGTCAGCAAGCTGGCCTGCCATCTGCATGGCAGTATAAGGAGAGCTCTCGTCTCGTGCAGCTTTTACAACCATACCGCCGGAAGACTTTGCAATAGTCTCAGCTCCTGTAATATCGGTTACAGTAATGATTGTGTTGTTAAATGAAGATTTGATGTGAGCTACGGCCCATTTCATGTCTGCCATGATTATCTCCTCCCTCTCTTCTTCTTTCCGCCGCCTCTTTCAGGAGGTTTCTCTCTAGCCTGTTTTGCTTCTGCAACAGCTCTTAAAGTAGTTGTGCTGTCTGCAAGGAAAGCTGCCACCTGCACAGGTCTTTCAGCGTGAGATTCGCTAACAAGCGGAGAGGTTAAATAATACCCGATATGCATTTCATCTTCCTTGGAGACAAGCATTCCAGGAACTGTAGCTTTTCTGCCGTTTATTGCGATATGCCCGTGAGTAATAAACTGACGAGCCTGGACAACCGTTCTGGCAAGCCCGAGACGGAGAACCTGAGTCTGGAGTCTCCTTTCGAGAATATTTTCGGTTTTTAAAGAGAGAATGTCGTCAATGTTAGCATCTGATTTGATGATACCGTAACGGATAAGCTTTGCAAGAATTTCTTCGGACTGGGTCTTTTGATGTCCTTCAAGTCCTCTTTCCTGAGAGTTTGCAGCGCTTGCAAGTAATGTTCTGGCTTCAGATCTGTACATCCTGAGCTTACTGGCTGCTTTCCAAACTTCTCTCTTGTTTCTTAGACCGTATGCCTTTACAAGCTGGACTTCAGATGCCATCCTGGCTTCCTGCCAGGGGTGCTTAGGAGTCTCAAAACTTTTACTTTGTTTACCTGGATATGCCATTTAAAATCACCTGACCGGAAAATCACTTCTTTCTGCTGACACCGACAGTTGATCCGCGGCGGCCTGTTGATTTTGTTCTCTGTCCTCTGACCTTAAGGCCTCTTTCGTGCCTGAGTCCTCTGTAGGCGCGAACCTTTTTCAGGTTGTTAATATCTTCCCTGAAAGTCAGTAAGATATCCGTTCCGAGCAGGTGCTTATCCTGTCCTGTTGCCAGGTCTCTTTGCCTGTTTAACATCCAGGACGGGACAATTTCCTCAAAATTCCCGATTGCGTCATCTAGCTTTGCCACTTCTTCATCTGGCAGGTATCCAAGTGTAGCAGTAGGATCTACCCCTGCGCCCTTTGCAATAAGGATAGCAGTGCGTCTCCCGATTCCCGGAAGACCTGTAAGGGCGTACTCTACCGGTTTTGCCCCCTGCAAGTCGGTATTCATAATCCGAACAAGATGCCTTAATTCTTCATTATTCTTTTCTTCTACCATATACTCCCTCCAGGGGAATGCATACAGCATCCTGTAGCCCCTGATCGAATACCCTAAAAGAATACACGAAAAAGTCAGGAGCAGCTCTCAAAAGGAGCTTCTTTACAGCACATACTGATGAATTCATTTACATGCAGTTACCAGTATATAAGGATATCTGCGCTTAGACCCAACTGAAAGCGGATGTTCCGAAGGACTGAAAGTTGATAACAGTTATGCTGGCCGTGGCTTGATATCAGGCCTGCTGTAAAAAGTCGAAAAGTATCCTCCACCAGCATCAACCTAATTTCGAAGAAATAAAAAGAGGGCGATTCAGTATCTGTCCTCTTTTTTAGTTTACATAAAACCGTTATTACCGCAGCTTAAATGTCTTCGGTGCAAGCCTATATGCAAGAATCAAGGCAACGGCGATATATACAATGCAAAATACTGAAATCAACGTGCCGAAAATCAGAGTCGGGACCTTCTTACCAATGGCAAAATAACAAACGAAATAAGTAAAGGAATTGAGAATGGAAAAAGTACCATTTTTTATTTCGAGACCGATATTGTAAGGCTGCAAAAGATAATATAACACCATATTGTGCACCGAAAAAAATACCGACATAGCGACAATGGAAACAAACAGTAACACATAATTCAGTACATTGTCCGTTCCGCCTGTAAGCCATAACAGAAGCGGCAGCCCGAATGCAAGTACCGAAGCGGGCATTAAATTTATCCATATAATGGATTTCAGCCGTTCCGTAAAGAGAAACAAAATTGCACGTGGCTGCCTGTAAAACCTGTAGGTAAGCATACTGTGGTCACAGTTCATGAACATGGCTTGGGTGATAACCTTGCCGCGATTAATAAAATACATGACAAACAGAAAATAAGGCAAAAAAGTCAGCATCATCCCGTTTATTACCGGTTTTGCCTCGTGGATAAGAAAACAGGCCGTTATGGAAAACGCAAGCACCGTAAGAGAAATTAAGGTGATATATTTGGCCGATTTGGTAAGCAACATACTGTGCCGCTGAACAAAAAGGTCGTTGAAATACTGATAGCCGCTTTTGCTGCTTGTTGCCTTAATTTCTATATTAGTTTGCAAAGATTTTTGAACAGCTCGTGCAGCCATATCTTTTCTGTTCATAACAAAACTGTCCGCTGTGAGAAGCTCCTTGCAAATACTTCGGTATTCACGAAATTTGAGCACATAAGAAAAGGAAAATACAGCCATAACAGCAGAAATGACAAACAACGTAAGAAAAATAGCTCCGTTGATAGCATAGCCGAGAAACGGCAGAAGATATGCTGCAACCAATGATGCGGCAATGCCAATCAAGGCAACCGGATTGAACTTATTTTCATTTTTTGCATGGCCGGTTCTGACATAGCTATGAAGCGCGAAAGCAGTAAAAACCAGTTTTACGGAAACTACGAAAAGCGGCATCAAAAGGCAGATAACCATAGGTATCCCGGAAAGCAGTCCGAGAAGCAGCGTGAAAGGCAAAAATCCGACAACGATTTTCAAAAGGAAATAGAAATAATTCGAAAGCATATACTTCCGCGCGCTCATTCGCATGAGAAAAATGGCATAATACTTGTCTCTGGTGGGATCAAATATTTGCGTGTTGAGAAAACCGCCAGCAACGGTAAGAAAGAAAAATATATGCATGAAGCTGTTCGCAGGACTACTTTTCATGTGGTCTTTTAGAAGAAAGATCATAATAAACAAATAAAGCAGCTTGCTCAGAAAAGTCGAGATTATCTCCCATAAAATGCTGACAAAATTGGCAAGTCTTTTCAGCCCCGGACTTCTATAGAGTGAGACCGGTAGCAGCTTTTTGATGACAGGGATGGATTTGAGCGAATAGATAATGCCATTTGTTTGGTATGCGTTTTTAAGCCTGAAGGACATGAGGAAAGTATCAATCATTTTCATCCTTCCTGAGGGCCTGAATGATCTTATCCTTGAAAGCTTCGTTGCTGAGGTCATCCTTTTCCATATTTTCCAGAACCCCGCCGCTCAGGATCACGATCTCGTCGCATAAATCCAGTGCAAGCTCCATGATATGAGTAGAAAAAATAATAATATGGTCTTTTTTGATTTGGCGCAATAGCCTCTTCATTTCGTCGGCGACCACAACGTCAAATGAGGTCAGCGGCTCGTCTAAAAGTAGAATGCAGGGATTTGCTATGAAGCTTACAAGCATTTGCATCTTACTCTTCATGCCATGAGAATAGTCCTTCAAAAGCCTGTCGCGGTCCTCCATTCCGATTTTTACAAAGTTGAAATATTCGTCAATAGGCTTAATGTCAGGAATCTTTTTCATGTTGATGTCAAGAAAGAACTTTAAAAACTCTCTACCTGTTAAGAACTCCGGAACGACTGGCGTCGATAGAACATATCCGATATCGTCTGGACAAAGTTCTCTCTTCACTCTGTTTTCTTCAAGGAGAATTGAGCCATTGTCAATCTTCAAATCTTCATTGATGCAGTTAAACAGTGTGGTTTTACCTGAGCCGTTTCTACCGAGGAGTCCATAAATTTTCCCCTTTTCAAAGGCAAAGCTCGCACCCCGTAAAACCTCTTTTTTATCAAAACTTTTTACGATATGGTTCAGGATCAGTTTCATTTTCAATATTCCCTGTTTGTTTCCGTTTATTTTTTCTCGTTCCCGCCTGAAAATCAATCGATCATTTTTGGGTTTCTTACCTTGACATTGTCAGATTAACTTCTTTCTTCGATCATAATTTCTGTATTATCCCATTTCACTCATGGTTTTAAAAGATTTTTATTCAGATTCTCATTCTACAAATACTAACTTTTTTAATAGAGAAACTTTTCTTTTTACAAATTTACAATCTGTTTCAGGAAAAAAATATAGCTTACCAGCCTAAGGAATAAGAATTTACTTAATTTTAATCAAAACTTCAAATATTTATGACCCTTTTAACCTGCTTTTTACAGGAGAAGTGTTCAACAATTCATGTACAATGGAAGTGTTCCTTATGATCTTTTTTCGGAGGAACTCAAACTATTGGTAATTCAAGATACAATTGAGTATGAGAAGATATATTCGCAACAAAATCGGAGACATCTACAGATTTAAACATAATTTAGAAAAGACTTGAAAACATAATTTAGAAAAAGTTTGTAAACATAATTTAGAAAAAGTTTGTAAACATAATTTAGAAAAAGTTTGTAAACATAATTTAGAAAAAGTTTGTAAACATAATTTAGAAAAAGTTTGTAAACATAATTTAGAAAAAGTTTGTAAACATAATTTAGAAAAAGTTTGTAAACATAATTTAGAAAAAGTTTGTAAACATAATTTAGAAAAAGTTTGTAAACATAACTTAGAAAAGATATATAAATATAATTCAAGAAAGGCTTAAGAAGATACGCCGAGGGGGAGATTCGAACTCCCGAGGGGCTAGGCCCCACAAGCTTTCCAGGCTTGCGCCCTACCACTAGACTACCTCGGCACAAAACTTCAATACAACTCGTTTATGCCACATCTTTATACGTGAATTATACCTAGCCTTTGGAAAGATTGCTTTGAAAGGTTGCCAAAAAGCTTATGGCACGACTTATACCATAACGGAATAGTGATATATAAACTTTATTCTAAAAGAAGGATTTCTAAAAGAGTTTTATAGGTCAGGACTTAACACCATACTCTTTTTTGTCCCAACTTTTCGGATAAGTTCCTGCTTCCATCATGACCCGGACTGAGGTCGCTGCAAGTCCGGTCGAGGCTTTGAGGAGCTCTTCTGTACCTAATTCAGCTTTTGCAAGGGCAATGAATTCACCTTTAAGGGTAAATAACGCTATCAGTTCGCCTTTCTTAAGGTTTGCATCCAGACTTGTTATGCCCGGAACTGCCAGAGCAGCCCCTGAACAGACTGCATCTACTGCACTGTCCCGCAGGATAATTTTAGGAAGGTGGGATACAGCCGTTTCCATTGGCATGACTACCCGCCGGATTTCGGACTCATCTCCGTCTTCCTTCCAGAGTACATATGCATCTTTGAGATCCTGGAGGGTGACAAGCGTCTCCTCGGTAAACGGGCCTGCTTTTGTCCTCCTGAGTTCCTGCATATGTCCGCCACAACCAAGAGCAAGCCCAATGTCATGGCAGAGTTTCCTGATATAAGTTCCGGCTTCACATCCTACGCGAAAGAGCACAAAACTGCCTTCAATTTCAAGCACTTCAAGGTAATAGATCGTCCTTACCCTGACAACGCGTTTGACAGCTGATTTGATAGGAGGCATCTGGTAGATAGGGCCTGTAAATTCCTCACATACCTTCCTTACCAGTTTTTGAGGCATTTCTTTATGAAGCTTCAGAAGGCAGACATATTCCTTTCCGGAAAGGCGCAGAGCAGGGACCGCTTTTGTAGCCTTTCCGAGTAAAGTTGGCAAAAGCCCTGTAACCTTGGGATCAAGCGAGCCTGCATGCCCTGCCGTATTCACACCCAGAATAGCTTTTACCCAGGCTGCAACCTCGTGGCTTGTCGGCCCCTTTGGCTTATCAATATTTACAACACCTTTCTCGATGTACTCAAGTATAGGGCGCTTTTCCGGATAAGAGCCGTAAGAAGGATTTGACCAGGCAACGGATTTCCGGACAAGAGTTCTTTCAGCTTCTGATGGCAATTTGCCGGCAGGTGACATAGTTTTTCAAAAACTCCTTAACTGAATTTATAGACGTAGATACGATAGTATACAGTAACCCGTAACTCATGACAAGTGAAAATAAATGCGATTTAAGGAAATTCCCGCGATGCATGTAAGAAGGAAATTCGGGCAGTATTAATTAAAGAGAGATTTAAATTAAAGAGAGATTTAAGAGAGATCATATGCCGAAGACTCATAATTGCTATAGTATATCAGTAATATCAGCTTCTGGCAAATAAAACTCTACGCTTTATATAAAAATCCAGCCTTTTAGAACTTGTGGGAAGTTATTCCGGGCCTACAAGAGAATCAACAGCGGTCCTGAGAATGTCAAGGATCTGATACTGGTTCCATTTTTCAGAATCAATAACGATGTCGTAAACTGAGAGGTCATTAATATCGATATTATAATAGCTCATATAACGAAGGGCTTCGGATTTTTCCCGCTTAATTGTTCTTTCGAGCTCTTCGTCAAAAGAAATTGATTTTTCCCGCCTCAGGATTCGTTTTACCCGAGCAGGTAGCGGAGCCTTTATCCAGATTTTAAGTACATTCGGGACATCTTTAGCCATATGACCCGCAAGCCTGCTTTCGAGTATCAGCTTTTCGTGACTATGGATAACAGCCCTCTGATTATTATCAATAGCCAGGTCAATAGAAGGGTCTTTTTCGGCCATAGCCCCGAATTCTGCCAGGCTCATTCCCTTCTCCCTGGCTATCTTCCTGAAAATTTCACCCGAGGAAATCAGTTCAAATTCATAATATTCTGCAAGGAGTCTTGAGACGGTAGTCGTTCCACTTCCGGGAAGCCCGCTAACTGTTATCCGCATCAGACCCCACCGATATTCAATGCCTTTCTGATAAATTGGCTAACTCCAAGAGAACAAATAAAATACCAGTATAGCCAGTGCTGGAAGTACAAAAAAGCATGAGAAGTCAGCAACTGTTTACCCCAAAAAGGAAAAACCATCGTGGCGTTCGCGTGTCCACTGATGTAATAATAAGCCCACATAAAGAGAGGAACGGAAATGATACTGATGTAAGCCATAGGCTTGAACTGCTGCTTGGACATCTTCATCTGGTCTTCCATCATTTCCTGGCGTTGTTCTTCCAGTTTTTTAAGCATATAAGTGTTCTGGGAAAGCTGCGCCTCCCGGAATTCCTTCTGGAAAGCTTTCATGCGTTCCTGGGTATTCTTCATGAGGTCCCAGTCAATTGTGTATTTCTGGATAACGGATGCGTAAATAGCAGTAATAGACGCCATTACCAAAAGGATTAGATAGAAATTCTCCTGCCCGATCAGAGCAAGTATGGGATTCATTAAAGTCCCTACGACTTTTCCGACAGCCTCTCTGAAACCCTGCCCAAGAACCATAATCCCGATCATAAGGGAAAAACCGAGAGCTAGCAGGAACCGGTCTATTTGATTTTTTAATGTCTCCGAAACCAAGTTGTTCTCACCGTTCAGATTCAATAGTTATTCTGAGATCTTCAAATGTAGAAGAATTCCGATAATAAAAGCTTGACAAGCTTAAAGTATCTTAAGGTCATGATAAATCAGCTCGATTACGGAGCCAATTTTAAACGATTACACAGGTTGTTCTGGTTAATAAGTGTCGATGTATATATAAGTTATACTATTCTATGAAATTCAGATTGAACCTTCCCGAACAACACCGGACAAGTAGCAGTCAAAGATAAGCGTACAATCACTAACTCTCCGGTATAATTTTTAGCTTGCTTCTCTAGTTGTTAACCTACTACAGCCACATGTAACTGCACTCTTGTAAACTACCATTCAGCTAAATATGTTTAAACAAAAAATGTTTAAATATCTTTTCATAAATTATCATAATAAGAAACTACAGTCTGGAAAGTTGAGAGATAAACTTATACTGCAGGCTTTAGGAGGAATTTGAAAAATGCAGTTTCCAAACCCCAGTGGACAGTTTCCAAAAATAAGCAGTAAAGCCTTGATATTCGACACCGCGATTATAATAGGAGATGTAACTATAGAAGGAGACGTATTTGTTGGCCCTAATGCCGTAATTAGGGCAGACGAACCTGGGTCTTCAATAGTTATCCGAAGCGGCTGTAATATTCAGGACAATGTAATAATTCATTCCCTTTACAATTCACAAGTGGAGATAGGTAACAACACATCTCTTGCACACGGGTGCATCGTACATGGCCCCTGTGAGATAGGAGAAAATTGTTTTGTAGGTTTTGGAGCCTTGACGTTTGACTGCTCCCTGGGAAAAGATACTCTGGTTCTTCACAAGGCTGTTGTTCGCGGAGTCAAAATTCTTCCACACAAAATGGTACCTGACGGAAGGGTTATCAATGATCAAAGAGCGGCAAATGCACTTGAAGATATCACAACAGACCTTGCAGAGTTCAAAGAATCTGTTGTCAGGGCAAATCTTGAACTGGTGGAAGGATATAAAAGGCTTCAACTTGAGAATCAAGATCTACCTTTAAGGATATTACAGGAAAATAAGATCGAAAAAACCGAGGTTTTTGAAAATACAGAATGATAAATTACTTAGAGTTCAGTAGTAATGTGACTGAGAACCAATCAGAAAAGTCAATAATAACATATTTTAAAGCTACAACAGATTTTAAGCTACAACAGATTTTAAGCTACAACAGATTTTAAGCTATAGATCTGTAATATCAGTATCATTTCTGAATACGGTACTGTTAATTTTAAGATACGTTAGGCCACAACACTTTTCATTAGGCCACAACATTTTTCGGATAGTTCCAATTACCGATTAACACATTCAGCTAAAGATCTTATTAACATTTGGTTAATTTAGTTAATAGAGACGTTCCGTTATTTCAATAATCAAAGGTATTTTCCATCCAGTTTTTCTAAAATTGTTTTTCCCTCTTCTGTCAGGGTATACTTTCTCCATGTTGTTTTCTCAGGAGTCAAACACTTAATTAAACCCCTGCTCTCAAGTTCCTTTAAAGCGTGGCTGATATTCTGTGTAGATCGGCTTGCCTCGTGGGCAATATCCGAAGCCCTTACAAAGGGATGCCTTTTCATGGAGTCCATAAGAATTAAACGGCGATCAACGCTGATAACCCAGTTAACCAGTTCATCGATCGAGTTTTCAGTCATACCAACTCAGCTTCTCCGTAGTGTAGTTCTTGTTAACATAAATAGCTACATATTATTTAAATCAAATTATTTGAATCAAGATGATACGAAAAAAAATAAAGTTTTTCGAAAAATATAGATGGCTTAACAGAAAATCGAAGTGACGAGAAAATATTAAAAAGAAAAAAGAAATGAAGATAAAAGAAATAAAGATTTCAAGCAAATTTCACAAGAACTGCCTTTATTTCTTCAAAAACTTCATCTATATCTTTTGTACCGTCAAGCGTTATCAGAACTCCCTGCTTTGCATAATAGTCAATGAGGGGTTCGGTCTGCTTTTTATAGACACTGAGACGGGTCTTAACAGCTTCTTCTTTGTCGTCAGCACGTTGGAAAACCTTGCCACCGCAAATATCACAGATCTCATCTTTTTTTGGCGGATTAAAAGTCCTGTGGTAACTCGCACCACAGTTGCACATTAGACGACCGCTTATTCTTTCAACCAGTTCTTCGTCAGGCACTTCAAGGTTAAGAACAACATCTATGGGCTTATTGATCTCATCAAGGATGACTGCAAGAGCATCAGCCTGAGGTAGTGTCCTTGGATACCCATCAAGAATGAAACCCTTTTCACAGTCCTGTTCTTTCAGACGGTTCTTAATAATCCCTATAAGTACCTCATCGGGAACAAGCTCTCCTTTGTCCATATATTTCTTGGCTGCAAGCCCAAGTTCGGTTCCTTCCCTGACATTTGCCCGCAGGATATCTCCTGTGGAAATCTGAGGGATTCCATAATAGTCAACCATTTTTTTGGCCTGGGTGCCTTTTCCGGCACCAGGAGGGCCGAAGAGTATTATATTCATTCGAAGATCCCTGTATTTTGGTTTGTTTACATTACATCTAAATTCGATTCCTTTTTATACCTTTTTGCAATCCAAAGCGGGTTTACTGCTCTCCAAAGAAGGAACGTATCATCGGGTGCATCTCCATCATCTGCTCGGATGCGATGTCCTCGTACAGCCTGTATACAATACTTACAGTAAGTAGCAACCCTGTACCTCCAGCACTTCCAAGAGTACCTAGCAGGCTAGCAACCAGAGTAAGTAATCCTATGAAAGCTCCACCGATTACGGTAACTTTTGGAATATAGCGCTGCGTAACTTTTTCAATACTGCTAATATTCCGCCTGAAGCCCGGAATCTGCATACCGGAGTTGAAAATTTTCTGGGCTGTAGGTTTAGCCCCCATGCCTGTAGTTTCTATCCAGAAGAGGGAAAAGATAATCCCGCCTACAATAAGCATGAAAGCATCCGTAAAGACATGAAGCCCTATCTGCCATCCAGCAGGAGCGGTTACACCATAACCTGAAAAGGACTCTCTCACAAGAGATGGGACCCAGTCATAAGGACTGTGTATGGGAGCAAGGTAATACATGATCCCGTTTAGAGGTGTGGACCCGTTGAACTCTCCAAGGAAAGTGATTCCCCTGCCTGCAAGAATAATCCCTATCATCTGGATGTTAGCCTGAAGAGCTCGGACAAGGATCATTGGCAGCACCGAAGAGTATATGAGCTTGACAGGAAAACGACCTCTGGCCCCTCTAACTGCACTGTGCGCGAGAGGGATTTCAATCCTTGTACTTTCCACATATACTACAAGCAGGAAGATAATAACTGTACTCAGTAGTGCCAGAATTCCTCCTCTGACCAGCATGAATATCACGCCGTCACCTGAGAAGAGGTAATCCGCTCCGACAGTCTGCGCAATGTAAATCCATTTCGGAATCAACCCTACCGGATAACCTGTTGAGTCAGGCTCCCAGTTAACGAGCCCTGTAACAATCTGTTGTGAGATTCCCGCAACAATGAAAAGCCCGACTCCTGAACCAATACCCCATTTGGAAACTACTTCATCCATGAACAGGATGAGTACGCCTCCAATGAATATCTGTATAAGGAGCAGGAAGGTGATTACTCCCAGGCCTACACCGAGAGAAGAAGCAAGCCCCGGATCCGGCTGAATATATCCACCAAGCAGCTGCGGCAGCGCTTCCAGTATGATCATGATAAACACAAGAAATTTCTGTGCTCCCTGAAAGAATGCCTGATCTTTGGGATCCGACAGGTCCAGTTTGATAATATCTGCTCCAACAAGAAGTTGCAGGACAATCGAAGCCGTGACAATAGGCCCGATACCTAGGAGAACTAGAGATCCAGACGCGCCTGCAAAGAAGGCACGGTAAGATTCAAAAAGGTCAACCGAATCCTGGGACATCCCGAAAAGCGGTACATTTGCCAGAGCAAAGTACAGCAAAAGGACTCCCAGAGTCCACCAGAGCTTATCCTTAAAATGGACGTGTTTTTCCGGACTTGCTACTGCAGGTAACTTGTTAAAAAACGGTTCTAACGTATCCCTGAGAGTCATCGATTACACCATTTAAAATATAATTTATTATAATATTTAAAATGTAAGATCACGTTTTACCGTAAGACATTGGTAAGTATAGTAACATCTAATATGAAAAAGTTACCAAAAGAATTAAAATAAGTAATGTCAGGTGACATTACTTATTCGGCATCGACGCAACTTCCGCCAGCGGCTGCAATTTTTTCGCGGGCAGATGCGGAGAAATCTTCAGAAGTAACTACAAGATTCTTCGTAACACGTCCGCTTCCGAGTACTTTTTCGATTCCGAGATTTTCAAGGTTAATGTGGTATGCACCGTCCTTGATTTCTGCAAGCCCCTCTTCAACAAGATAAGAAGCAAGTTCATCAAGTTCTCCCACATTTACTATGGAAGGGTCCCTGGAAATCTCAGCCGGTAACTTGAAACCGTGCTTTCCGTAGCTGTACCCTCTCAACATAGCTCTTACGAAGTGGTGTTTACAACCTCCGGCTTTTCCACGGCCTCCGCGGTTTCCGGCTCCACGCCTGTTTTTATGAGTACCGCCTCCGCAGGTCCTGGATCCTCTGAACTTCTTTGTATCCATTTCAACCACCTTATCTCATTTTGTGCAGGAGCTCATTGATATTATCACCGTGGTCTCCGAGCTCGCCGCCCTGCTGCACGGTTCTTTTAATCCCTGCATGTCCTTTTCTTGGAGGGTGAAGCCTGAAAACAGGCTTCAGTTTGGGAACTGACTTAAGGGTAGTTTCTCCGTTAATTACAGCTTCGGCAAAAGCCTGAATTGAATCATAGGCTGTGTTTTCCCGTATGTGTTCCTCAGTCAGGCGAGTACCGCCTTCGAGTCTTCCACGGTTTTCGAGGATCTCTGCAAGAACCTTTGCGTCAACTTTCCCATAAGCAACGTAGTCCTTCACCTTATGAACCATACCTTTGAAATGAGGGTTCTCGGGTACAAGCACACAGAGGTTAACCTTTTGCAGACGAAGCATCTTCATTGTATCTTCAATCGTATACCGGACATTAACCTGACCTCTCAACCTAACAATGGCATACATCTCAGGCTTCCTCCTTACAGTACACTGGCAGCCTCATGATATTGACATGGTTAAGGGCATCGAAGGTTGCCTTTGCGAAGTTGAGGGTAGACCGTGTAGTCCCGAAGGTCTTGGTCCATACGTCTTTAATTCCGGCTTTTTCCAGCACTTTGGTTGCAGTATTTCCTGCAGCAATTCCAAGACCTCTTGGTGCCGGAATAAGAGTTACGCTTACACTGCCTGCCTTTCCGGTAACTTCATAAGGAACAGTGTGAGGCAGACCACAGGCACATTCCCATGAGCCGCAGCCTCTACGGATGTAAGTGATGTCGAGCTTTGCAGCATCAATTGCCTTACGGATAGCAGGTCCTACCTGCACATCCTTTGCCTGCCCGAGCCCTACATAGCCGTTTCTGTTTCCTACGATTACGGTTGCTCTGAATTTTACACGGCGTCCGGAGTCAGTCATCCTCTGAACCATGTTAATATCGAGTACCTCGTCTTCCAGGTCAGGAAGCAGCATATCAATTATCTGGGGTTCCCTAATAGGCAGGCCTGATCTGATTGCTTCTTCCATGGAAGCAACCTGTCCTTCCATGACTAATTTTCCAAGCCTGGTTTTTGGAACCCATTGTTCATCGAATGCCATTTAATCACCTTAACTAAATTCAGCAAAGATTTTCTCTTTGGTTGCTTCAAACTGCTCTGGCAGGTCTGAGCTCTCTTCTCTATATTCAGCAATATGCTCTCCCCGGACTCTCTCATCCGAAGGGAAAACTTCAGGGCTGCAAGGGACTTCGAAACCCGAATCTACTATGCCTTTAAGCGCAGCATAGACCCTGGAGCCTGCAGAGGAAGCCTGAAGTCCTATATCCAGAATTCCTCCTTCATATCCCTTCTTCAAGCTTTTAAGCCCGAAAAGGAACCCTGTAAGATACGCAGCCGTTGTATTTCCGGTAGCCCCTGTATAACCGTACTTAGCAAGCTCACTCGAAACGGCTGAGGAATAAGTTATATCCCCCTCTGGGGTTGGAGCTATTAACTGGATTTGAACATTTCTTGTACTCTTCCTGACAACCACACGGTCCTGCTTTGAGAGCAGTAACTTGAGTCGCAGGTGGTAGTTAGTGCGCCCTTCTCTTCTTCGTCTAAAAGGAACCTTATATCTCGGTCCTGTTGCCATATTTAGCTCCTCCGGTTATTTCTTTAACAGTTTTTCAGACCCAATATGGGAGTTCAGGTGGGAAACGCTTCTGTATTCGCCGCCTTTTGCTTTTCTATAAAGTCTGCAGTAGACGGATTTGTCAAGTGTTCCATCTGCACGCAGTTCCTTGAGCCTTCTTCTAAGCGCCCGGATCTTTTTCATCCACTGCTCCTTCTTTGGAGTGCGGGCCCCTTTCTTACCTTTTCTTGAACCTTGGCCTTTACAGTGCCCATACTTGCGCTTGGCAGCAAGAGCTCTGGCTCGGCCTCTGCTGACTCCTCTGACCGGCTTGGCCTTAATAGTGCCTTTTTCAATGAGCCCGCGAATATCTTCCCTGGTAATTGCTGACGCGATCTCTTCAGAGGCTTCCGGATTAAGCCATACTCTGTCAAGTCCGCATTCGAGAATTTTGGAGGCTAACCTTCTTTGATTGGCCAGATCTGACATTTTTATTCACTCCTTCCAGGGTTCAGTACTTTAATACCAAGTTCTCCAGCTTTTGTGATAATAACAGCTTTCTTTCTTGCGCCTACTGTCGATGCTATCCTGATAGCCTCATAAGAAGGATCAACAAGCTCAAGCTCAGCAACGCTGGAAATAAGCACATCAGAATAACCGGATGGGTGCAAGCTTTTTACTGCTGCAGGGCTTCCATATCCCACCTGCGCGTGAGCACCTTTTGAGACGTATTTTCTACGCTGTTTACCCTGAGAACCTCTCGGGCGCCTCCAGTTGCTGTCAAGCCTCTTAAATTTATGACAGGCTGCTCTCTTAAACTGGGGCTTTTTCCCCTTCTGGACTTTTCTCACATTGAATAATCGCCTGGATTCAGAGTCCATATCAAGGGTGGAAACTGAAGTATTTTCTGATTTGAGTTCTTCTGCCATCATAACCACCTCAGGGCTTCTGCACAATGTAGATTCCGTCCTGGAAAATCCTTGGGTCGAATCTCTTGATCTTGGTCTTCTGTTCAATATTTGCAGCAGTCTGCCCGACATCTTCCTTGTTGATTCCGGAAACAGTCACCTCATTTCCGGATACCTTAACCTTTGTCTCGCCAAGGATTTTTGCAACTCTTGGCTTCTTTTCTCCAAGGAAGTTTCCGATTATGAGAGTCTTCCCATCAACTTTTACCTGCATAGGGAAGTGAGCGTACAGAATAGTCATCTTGCACTCAAAACCCTCATTTACGCCTTTCATCAGGTTTTTGATGTGGGAAGTGAAAGTGCCTACCATGGCTTTCTGTTCTTTCCTGGAAGATTGGGCATCCACTACTACTTCGCCGTCCCTGACTTCGATCTTGATTCCAGGGTACCATAGTTTTCTTTCTACAGTTCCCATCGGGCCTCTGGCTGTAAATACATCCTGAGATAAAGAGACGGAAATTCCTTCAGGAATCTCTATTTTTCTTGCAATTTCCTTAACCATTTCCTGTTCCCTCCAGCTCAGTACACATAAGCAAGAAGTTGCCCACCAATCTTCTTCTCACGGGCTTCGTACTGGGACATAACTCCGCTTGAAGTAGTAATTATAAGGGCACCAAAGTTCTTTGCAGGCAGGAACTGTTTTTCCCAGCGTTCAAAGCTGTCAGTCCCTACTGAATACCGCGGCTTGATTGCACCGCATTTGTTGACTCTTCCCACAAGGGTGACACTGTAGACTCCGGCTTTTCCGTCATCGATAAGCTCGAATTCTCCAATGTAGCCAAGATCTTGCATAACCTTCAACACATTGCCAATATTTTTTGAAGCGGGCCTGATAATACAGGTACTTTTCCCAATAGCTTCAGCATTCTTAACTGTGGAAAGGGCATTTGCAAGAGGATCAAGTAATACCATTTTAATCACCTTATGAATACTTCTCAAAGCCCATCTCGTGGGCAATTTCCCTGAAACAGTGCCTGCAGAGGTAAATGTCGTATTTACGGACAAGTCCCTGCTTTCTTCCGCACCGCTTGCACACGTTTACTCCTCTTCCGGATTTATTTATATTCTCTGCCATTTACACGACCTCCACTCCATAGCTCTCGTTAAGGAAAGCAACTGCGTCCTCAACTGTGACCCTGTGGTTAGCCGGGATCTTCCTTGTTGCAATCCTTCTCTTGCAGATTCTTTCTCCAGGGCGTTTGATAACAACTGTTATGTCCATTCCGAAAACCCCGATATTCGGGTCATACCTCATGCCCGGAAAATCAGTATGTTCTTCAATTCCGAAAGAGACGTTTCCAAGGGAGTCGAACTGGGACCTGACAAGAGTCTTATCGACGATGCCAAGAGCAGTCTCGAGAAACTGCTGAGCTTTCTGGCCTCTAAGTGTCACTTTGCAGCCTATGGGTTCGCTCTTCTTGATCGAAAAGGCCGGAAGAGTCCTCTTGGCAAAGCACCTGACAACTCCCTGCCCTGTGATAGTCCTGAGGATTTCTTCGGCGTTTACGAGATGCTGGCCACTTTCTCCAACACCCATGTGGATAATTACCTTCTCAACAACAGGGGTGCGCATAACATTACTCAATTACCTCACCACCGAGCCGTATTTCCGGCTTGTCCTCGCCAATGACAATCACGTAATCTTCAATTGTCTCAAAATCGGTTTCCCCGGAAATCGCAACCGTATTGTGTCTGGAACTCTTAACTTCTCGGATCTCCGTAATCTTTCCGATTTCTCCAGAGTGCTGGCCGCCTACTACCATTGCCAGGTTGCCGACCTTGAACTGCAGGTGCTTTACAATCTGCTTGTCAGGTACTGAGAGAATCAAAGAGTCTTTTGTGCCATACTCGCTAGAACCGAGAATGTTAGTCCCATCGTTCAGATTAAGCTGCACCTTTCCTCCCTTGAGAGTAATTTTGTTGTTGATCCTGCACAACTTGTTAACATTTGTCTCATTCAACTTGTGAAGGGCCAGACGTCCCTTTTCATCCTGGAACATTCTATATGTTTCATTTACGAGAGGGAGTGTAATTACGTCAAAAAGCCCGACAGGGAACCTTAGGTCTTTTCTGGGAATCCCATCTACAAGAACTTTGCCTTCCGAGAGAATCCTCTTGCCTTCCCTGCTATTATCTACAAGCTTGAGAATATCGCGAATTACGATTCCAAGCGGAAGACTGCGTGCCTGACTGTGAGGCCCCGGGCGGGTGGTGGAGACCCATTTATAACCTTTTTTCCCGGCCTTCCAGCTTCTTGGGATTGATAATCTTTTCTGGTGTGTCACAAAATCACCTGCCTCACTTCTTAATGCTTGATGCTCTGCGCCCGTCTTTCAGTTCCAGTTTTGTAATCATAACATTGGAGGGGTATATGGGTCTTGGGACTTCGGTGCCATCCACTTTGGTGGAAATAACTCCGTCCACAGAAATTGTGCTATCCTGAAGAGAAACAGTCTGGACCTTTCCTTCAGTACCCTTATAGTCTCCACGCATGACTTTCACGGTGTCACCCGCGATAACTGCGGCGCTTCTTGTACCGTACTCCTTGGAGAGCTCTTCGCTGAGCCTTGCACCCATGAATTTCTGTCTGATGTGCAGAGGCGCATTATATCTTGCCTTTCTCTGCTTTCTCGGCTGTTTGGATACCATTTTCGCCACCTCAGACAATGATAGATGCTGTGGTCCCGATTTTGGGGAACCTCTCAGCTACTTCTCTTGCTACAGGACCTTTTATGTCCGTGCCTTTGGGAATCCCATCTTCATCCGTGATTACCATGGCATTGTCCTCAAAGGACACACGTAATCCGTCCGGACGGCGGAATTCCTGTTTCTGGCGAACCACTACTGCAAGGAGAACCTGCTTCCTCATTTCGGGTGTGCCTTTTTTTACCGAGACAACGCACATGTCCCCAATTCCTGCGCAGGGCATTCTGTTCTTGACCCCTCTGTACTTCTTGACAGAAATAATCTCAACGACCTTGGCTCCTGTGTTGTCCACACAGGGAATCTTGGCGCCTGCATTGAGAGCCCTTGGGATGTTGGAGCGTATGCCTTTCATTTGGGCACCTCCGCTTTAACTACCACATAGGACTTCGTTTTGCTTATACGCCTGCATTCTGCAATCGTAACGATATCCCCGACTTTAGCTGAAATGCAAGGCGGGTTGTGTGCGTGAACCTTCGAGCGTCTCTTCTCGTATCTCTGGTATTTCGGCACCAATTTCATGTATTGCCTTTCAATAACTACCGTATTATCCATCTTGCTGCTGACCACGGTGCCCACAAGGATTTGACCTCTTACTGGAAGTGTTCCGTGGAAGGGACAGTATGAATCATCACATTCTTCTTATGGCGCCGGTATGTTCAATCCAATATCTCTTGCCATGAGTTTAGCCCCATTTACGTAACTTTTTGATGTTCTTGATCCGATTTTCGGGTTGTGAGAGCAGCAGGTTTCCCTGAATTTTAACGAATGTATCGGATCTGCGGCCTTTTTCTGAGAGCTCGGCAGGGATCCGGAAGAGAAATTCCGAATCCGCCTTT
The DNA here is from genome assembly GCF_002287235.1 of Methanosarcina spelaei. Taxonomy (GTDB): domain Archaea; phylum Halobacteriota; class Methanosarcinia; order Methanosarcinales; family Methanosarcinaceae; genus Methanosarcina; species Methanosarcina spelaei. The sequence goes on along the minus strand of NZ_LMVP01000168.1, from coordinate 8,641 downwards.
GGAATCTTCAGTTCCCGCGACTTTAAGTTTTCTATGACTAACATATTTTTCGTCTCGTCGATCACTCGGCCGCGGATTCCTGTCAATGCTGGATTAGTGGAACGAATCACCTGAATTTCGAGCCCTATCAATTCATGGTAGATAAGGGTCGAAGGTAGAATTTCCACTTTAGATTTCATTTAGCTCATGCTGAATTGTCTTTATTCGGGCAACCGTTCTCCTGATTTCTCCGATTCTTCCCGGGTTTTCAGGAGCTCCGCCTGCGGAGGTAAGGGCACGTTCCCTGACCAGTTCACTGTTCAGTGTCTCGAGTTCGTCAGCCCGTTCCTCAAGTGACATGTTCCGGATTTCGCTGGCTCTGAGGATTGCCATTATTCCTTAGCCTCCTTATGAACCCGTGCCATGGGATGCCAGTAGTCGTAACCTTCGTGTTTGTGTTGCCAGACTCCGTTGACCTGTCTTCGCAGTTCATCTGAGCCTTCGACCTGAATGACTTCAGCTTCTTCAAAGTCTTCTGCTACTTCAGCCTGGGGTTCTTCCTCGGCTTCTTCAGGCTCTGCAACTTCAGTTGCTTCTACCGGTTTCGCAGGTGTTTCCACTGGTTCTGTAGGTACTGCTACAGGTTTTGCAGGTGTTGCTGCGGGAGCTCGCGGCTTTGCCACACTTTCCTTTTTAGGGGCTTCAGCGGGCTTTTCAGCCGATTTTTCGGCAGGTTTTTCAACCGGTTCAGTCACAATCTCACTTGCTTCCTTAATCCTGTATGAGTCAGGCAGGATAACGTCCGGCTGAATGATCCTAACTTTACAACCAAGGGTTCCGAGCTTTTTGACTGCTACTGCAAACCCTTCGTCTACGACCTCTTCTACAGGGTGTCCAGAGTGCTTTACGTACCCGTCAATAAATTTTTCAACTCTTGACCTGGCACCCGTAAGCTTTCCTGAGATTACGACTTCACAGCCGAGGGCGCCTGCATTCATGACTGCTCGAATTGTGTTGTGTCCGGCTTTTCTGAAGTACCAGCCTCTCTCAATTGAAGCTGCAAGCCTTGATGCCATCATCTGAGCGTTAAGTTCAGGTTTCTTAACTTCCTGAGCGTCAATCTGTGGGTTTTCGAGATTGTACTTGATTGCAACGTCCCTGGTAAGCTTTCTGATGACCTTTCCGGCTTTCCCAATTACCATTCCAGGCTTTTCAGAATAGATAATGATTTGGGTACCCATAGGAGTCCTGTTAAGCTCCATACCGCCGTATCCAGCTCTGTTCAGCTGTTCTGCGAAATACTCGTCCATAGAGGCTTTAACATACCCGTCATTGACGAATTTTCTTTCTATTGCCATTTAGCGCACCTCGGAAAGAATCATCTCAATATTTACAGTGTCTGTGTCTTTGGGAGTGGCCCGTCCTCTAGCTCTTGGCATAAACCCGTGAATTACCCTCCCGCGCTGAATTGCAGCGTGGGTAATATACATGTTTGCGGGTTCAAGACCCTTATATTCGGCATTGCTTTCTGCATTCTTCAAGATTTTGAGAATCTCTTTTGAAGCATTAACAGGGTACCTGCCTGCAGCCATTGGACCTTTTCGGTGTCCAGTTCCTTCGTGGTGTCTTTTGAAGGGTACTGCCTGCTTTAAAGCAACTACATCTTCTAAAAACTTTCTTGCTTCAGCAACTTTCATGCCCTTAATTTTGCAGCAGACTTCACGGGACTTTTTAGGGGAAATATGGAGTTCAGAACCCATAGCCTTAGAGGTAGTCTCAGGGTCTCCCTTAACTGAATAATTAATTCTTGCCATCCCTCTCACCTCATTTCAGCGGCACGAATTTGCTTGAACGGGTTGCTCCCACACCGGCACTGCCGTGTGAAACCTTTGATCTTGTGGGTGCAAATTCTCCGAAGCGATGCCCGATCATTTCAGGTTGAAGGTCTACACTCACAAAGCCTTTCCCACTGTGGATTTCAATCGTCTGTCCGATCATTTCAGGTAGAATGATCATATCTCTGTGATGAGTCCTGACCTTCTTTCCTTCCTTGAAATCATGCAGAACTTTTTTCTGCCCGTCGGTAAACCCGCGTTTAATGCTCCTGCGTTCCCTTGAAGGCAGGAGTTCTGCAAATTCTTCAAGACTCAGTTCCTGAAGTTCTGAGACGGTTTTCCCGCGGTAGGTATATTCACCCTTTCTCTTTGGTAATCTTGATGATAATTTTTTAGCCATAACGAATACCCCTCATCAGCGCTTCATTCCGGTCCTTCTAGCTGCAATCAGTCCGACCTTCCTTCCAGGCGGAGCGTTTCTGCTAACTGTTGTAGGCTTGCCCGGATGTTTCCATGCACCTCCACCGAATGGGTGGTCACGCGGATTCATGGCAACTCCTGAAACCCTGGGATACTTTGCAGCTCTTGTTTTCATTTTGTGGTACTTTTTCCCTGCTTTGAGCCATGGCCTGTCAACCCGGCCTCCTCCTGCAACGATACCGACAACTGCTCTGCATTTCGGATTTAACCATTTAATGTTACCTGAAGGCATTGCCACCGCAGTCCTGTTAGGCTCATGGGTTACGACAGTTGCGTATACACCGGAAGAACGCACGAATCTGCCACCATCATTTGGCTTCGACTCGATGTTGCAGATAAAGAAACCTTCAGGCACCTTTCCGATGGGAACTATATTTCCTGGCTGGACATCGGCATCGTCTCCACACTCGATTGTGCTCCCTACTGCAACTCCTTCTGAAGCAAGCAGGAGAAGTTCTTCTCCATTTTCAAAGGCAACTTTTGCTATAGGAGCTGAGCGAGCAGGGTCGTGCTCGAGATCAATGATTTTCCCCTGAATCGACGTATTCTCGTCAACGCGAGGATGCCTCAGTTCTGCCTTGTACTTGTGAGAAGGAGCTCTATAGGTCGGAGTACCTCTACCCCTATTTTGTGATATGATTCTTTTACCCATACATCACACCTCACATAAGTCCTATCCGGGTTGCAATCTCGTGTGCAGATTCAGGATCTTCGAATGTCAGGATTGCTTTTTTCGTGCCCTTCATGGTGGTCATGGTTCGCACGGATTTTACTTTGAACCCGTACAGTTTTTCAACGTCTTCTACGATCTGCTTTTTGTTTGACCTGGTATCCGCGATAAACTGAAGCTTGTTTTCATCAAGCAACATCATCGCTTTTTCAGTAACAAAAGGATAATTGATTGAACTCATTGGAATGCACCCTCCAGTTTCTCAACTGCGGATTCTGTCCAGATAGTTAGGCGTCCTGCGTGAGTGCCAGGTGCGAGCAGTTCGGCATTAAGTGAGTCCACTGTTGCAATGTCTACTCCTGAGAGGTTTCTTGCAGCCTTCAGGATAGGGGCATTTTCCCCTGCAACAATAAGGATGCTCTTTTTGTGCTTGTATTTCCTGCCTCTTAGCTTTCCGCGGCCGGCTCTGATATGTCTTCCATATTTTGCCCTGAGCACGTCTTCATAGACTCCGATAGCCTGCAGGAATTCTATTACCTGCTTTGTTTTGTCCAGGTCTTCAAGAGCGTTCTCCGTAACAATAGGAAGTTCGGCTTCAAAGATATGGCCTCTCAGGCTTACGAGAGTCGGATCCCTTGTTGCTGCGATTGCGGAGCGGATTGCATAGCGGCGTTCCTTGGTGTTGACTTTCTCGCTTCTGTCAGCTTCCGGTTTTGGTGGGTGAGCTCTTCTTCCGCCTCTTGCATGAGGAACTCTTGCAGCTCTGCTGCTGTTTACGAGCCTTGGAACATGGGATGTGCCTCGCCCTGAACCCCAGCCTCTTGCGGAAGTTTCCATGCCTGCGTAGAGACGGGGACCATAGGGTTGAAGCCTGTTTGCCTGTGCCGCAAGCACTGCCTTTTTAATCAGGTCAGGGCGGTAATCCACATCAAACACATCGGGAAGCTCAATCTCCCTGACAACCTTCCCTGTGAGGTCTATTGTTTTTGCTGTAGCCATTTAACTTCACCCCTGCTTGGATTCCCTGCTTATGCGAAGGATATTCGGTTCACCAAGATCGGCTTTCTTAGCCCTGATCGGATCTCTAAGTCTTATAATCCTTTTTGAAGGTCCTGGAACGCTGCCTTTAATCAACACATAGTCTCCACGGACAAGGCCGTAGTTTATAAAGCCTCCTTCTGGAGTGACTTCTTCCCCATCGGACCCAATCCTAAGGATGCGCTTGTTGAACTCGGTTCTCTGGTGGTATCCTGTCTGACCCATCTGTGGAACTCTCCAGTTAACGTGGCGAGGGTTGAAACCTCCAAGGGTACCGACCTGTCTAAGGCTGCCCTGCCTGGAGTGCTTACCCTTCATGAGCTGGATACCCCAGCGCTTTACTGGGCCCTGAGTACCTTTTCCGATAGTAATAGCAGCCGTGTCAACAAGTGTTCCGGTTTTGAAAACGTCGGTGACGCTTACAAGAGTGCCGAGAATTGATTTTGCATACTCGAATTTGGTACTGAGATCTCTGGCACTAATTCCGGATTCCATGATGTCTGGGGTCTTTTTAGGGACTCCGGTAAGGCTCTTTGGCAGGGTATAGGTAACTGCCTTGATGTCGCTTACCTTGCCTTCTTCTATCATTTTTCCAATATTTCCAAGGGTTTCGGCCATGTTTTCGGCTGCTGGTATAGGGATCCTGCGCTTAAGTTCAGGATCCAGATCTGCTGCCCAGACTTCAGCAATTGCCTTTTCTCCGGTGCTGTCTTCTGCGTAAGCCCGGATGGCTGCGACCCTTATTGCAGGAGTTTCGATGACAGTAACAGGCACGGAAATTTCCATACCTTGGGTAAGGCTGTTCTTTATGTCATCAACCATGATCACGTGGGTCATGCCCACCTTGTACCCTGCAAAACTCTGTAGCTTTGGTTCACCTGTAGCCTCCGGCCAGGACCTGAACCGTGGAATGTGGCTCTTTGCCCTCTTGCGCGGACTGAATGCGAGGGAACCTCGTTTTGGTCGGTGTATGCTTGCCATATTTCTACTCCGTAAATTTCAGTTGAAATGCCAGTCCCTCCGGTCGGCTCAACATGAGTAGCAAAAGAAAAATGCACTGGATTCCCCGAACGCTACCAGGTGGGGAGGGACGTCTTTCAGACCTGCCTGGCAGATATGCCTCGAGCAGACCAGAGCTTTATTGCTCCCGGTACCCTAATTCCTTCAGGCATCTGCAAATATCCGATCCTCTTCCCAGCTTGTCTAGCAGGAGCATACTCTTAAAGGACCGATTTTACGATCCTGGCAGACCCAAATCCAGGCATCCGGCCCTGATTTGAAACATTAGTAGCCTGAGTTGAAACTTCAGTATTCAGTAACCTGATTTTGAATTCAGTTCCCTGATTTGAAACCTCAGTATTCAGTAACTGCAACCGCGACTCATCGAAAACCTGAACAGTTTCGTGCGATTTTAGGCGCCGTCAAGACACCAAAAGCGGGCGTTTCAAAGCATTGGCCCTTTTACACTCATGTTGATCCGACTTTTCTCACTGGATTTATCTTCAATGCAGGAAATCTCCCGTAAAAAACGGCAGAAAACCCTATATCCCGGAAACTTCCAGGATATTAGCATTAAGCATCACATTGATCTGATTAGATAATTTCAAACACTAAAATGCGTGAAATTTCCATCTCGGATGTACTTTGCCTTTAGATAGCACATCTAATATATAAAGCCTTTGTAGGGCGAGAAGAGAATTCAGAAAGAAAAAATCCGTTTCAGGTAAGAGACAAGTAAATAGATTAAAGAGTTAAGCTTATTGTTACCAAATTGAAGTTGAAATATTAGAAACTATAGTCAAAAGAATACTAGCTCTACTTCTCGGCCGGCAAATGACCATATGTCGGCTTAGAAGTACGTATACTACGCTTACTATAATTAGAGAAGGCGTATACCAAGCCTACTATAATAGAGTAGACGTATACCAAGCCTACTATAATAGAGTAGACGTATACCAAGCCTACTATATAGAGAAGATGTATACCAAAGCCTACTATAATAGAGTAGACGTATACCAGCCTATATTAGATTATACGCAAACTTGTAAATTATAAGCTTTAAGTTGTAATCGATCACCCTTTACAAAAACATTTTTGAGATCGGATGAATTTGTCAGTTGAAGTTTGCTTAAAACTCTATAATTCTTGTTTTAGATATTATGCTGGTGTTTTGAGTTTTATCTATATTTTTATATTTAAGTTTAGGACACCTGCATGTGAGATTATAATCCAGTACTGAGGTTATGGTCTGCCTGACTGTGCAAATAAATAAAAGAGAGATATATTTAGTTCTTTCTTTATATATTTCATTTCTCGGAAGATATTTTTCAAAAATTGCGTATTCTAAATTATATAACTGGCAAATTGTGTACATTTGAGCTAAAACATTTAAGAATTTGTTTTATAATATAATATCTTGGAACTGAATTATTATATGGCCTTTGAAGGATAAGGAATTCTTTATTTTCCTCATATTGGCGTATAAAATTCAAGCTTCTGTTTTAACATCCAAAATCCTGATATATAGTCTTTTCAGAAACAGTTACCTCAGTATCTATGAAGCTATTACATAGGATATGATTGTTGGAGATATATCCAGCAGGTCAGCCAGCAACCTGCATGAAACTGGCTCTAGAAGTAAAATTCCTATTGAATCAAGTTAAATCCATAAGGAAAATTTACTAAAAGAGTTTGAACTAAGAAAGAATACTTTAAGTAATGAAAAGTCAAGATAGGTGGACTTAGAGTTCTCAATGATATTATAATTACTACAGTGTTATTCAAAGAGAAAAAATTTGAAAAAAGAAAAAGCTTTTACAGAAAATAGTTCATTAAAAATATTTAAGCGGCTTTAAAATTCCTTAAAATTATTACAATAAAAGAAATTTAACTTAACAAATTTGCAAAATAACAAATCATGTTGAAATAAAACTTAAGATTACATATAACTGTATAAATAAATATAAAATTATAAGCTTAGGCAGAAACCCAAAGTTAAGCAGAAACCCAAAGTTAAGCAGAAACCCGAAATTAAGCAGAAACCCGAAATTAAGCAGAAACCCGAAGTTAAGCAGAAAAGAGAATAATTAAGGGGTGTAATGATTGAAGAGAAAAACAGGGATTCATAACGAAACATATGGTAGGAAGTGGAGATTAATCTTTATTGCTCTTATTCTTGTTTTTTTAGTAATATCAGTATCGGCTACAGGAAAAGAAAGCAGCACAAATAGCAAGGTAAGCGACAGAACTGTACACGAATCAAATATTAAAGTAAGTAATAATACTGAGAATAATTGTTCTTACTGTATAGTAAGTAGAGAACAAGGTAACACAGAGGACACTGAGTCAAAAACAGGAAAACAAAATTACACGAAAACTCAAAAGATAGTAGGGGAAGATAATCAGTCAAAAACAGGAAAACAAAATTACACGAAAACTCAAAAGATAGTAGGGGAAGATAATCAGTCAAAAACAGGAAAACAAAATTACACGAAAACTCAAAAGATAGTAGGGGAAGATAATCAGTCAAAAACAGGAAAACAAAATTACACGAAAACTCAAAAGATAGTAGGGGAAGATAATCAGTCAAAAACAGGAAAACAAAATTACACGAAAACTCAAAAGATAGTAGGGGAAGATAATCAGTCAAAGACAGGAAAAGGAAATTACACAGGAACTCAGAAAATAGTAAAAGAGAATAATGAGTCAAAGACAGGAAAAGGAAATTACACAGGAAGTCAGGAAACAGTAGAAAAAGATAATAAGTCACAAATTTCTCGTTTAAATTTCAATGTTCATAAATTAGAAGAAAACAAAAGTACAGAAAATCAGGAAACAGTAGAAGAGAATAAATCAAAAACTGGAAGAGGAAATTACACAAGGACTCAGAAAATAGTAGAAGAAGAGAATGAGTCAAAAACAGGAAGAGGAAATTACACGGGGACTCAAGAAATAGTAAAAGAGAATAATGAGTCAATAACAGGAAAAGGAAATTACACAGAGATTCAGGAAACAGCAAAAGAAGAAAATGAGTCAATAACAGGAAACGGAAATTACACAGGAAATCAGGAAACAATAGAAGATACTAAACCACAAATTCCTCTTTTAAATTTCGAAGTGTATAAAATAAAAGAAAACAAAAGTGCAGAAAATCAGGAAACAGTAGAAGAAGTCACTAAGTCGCCAATTCCTCTTTTAAATTTTGAACTGTATAAAATAAAAGAAAACAAAAGTACAGAAAATCAGGAAACAGTAGAGGAAGAGAATAAGTCAAAGACAGGAAATGAAAATTACACAGGGATTCAGGAAACAATAGAAGATAATGAGTCAAAGACAGGAAATGGAAACTACACAGGGATTCAGGGTAATGCGTCAATAACAGGAAATGGAAATTACACAGGAATTCAGGGTAATGAGTCAAAGACAGGAAATGGAAATTACACAGGAAATCAGGGTAATGAATCAATAACAGGAAATGGAAATTACACAGGAAATCAGGATAACGAGTCAATAACAGGAAACGGAAATTACACAGGAAATGGAAATTATACAGGAAATCAGGATAACGAGTCAATAACAGGAAACGGAAATTACACAGGAAATGGAAATTATACAGGAAATCAGGGTAACGAATCAATAA
>NZ_LMVP01000167.1 GCF_002287235.1 Methanosarcina spelaei | reverse complement strand
TAAAAGAAATGGGTTTTGAGGGAGGAAAAACCATAGTCAAGGACTTCGTACAAAAAGTCCGACCTGAGCAGGAAACCCCTGCCATACTTCGCTATGAAACAAAACCAGGTGTACAGGCTCAGGTTGACTGGGGAGAGTTAGGAACAGTTGAGGTTGATGGAAAGGTAAAGAAACTCTTTTGCTTTAACATGATTCTTGGATATTCCAGAATGAGATATGTTGAATTTACACTGAACATAGACACTCCCACTCTTATTCAGTGTCATCTGAATGCTTTTGAGTACTTTGGAGGATTTACACAGGAGATTCTCTATGATAACATGAAACAGGTTGTTATCAAAAGAGCCTTAAAATCATCAGATTCTGAATGGAACTCACAGTTTGAGGATTTCTTCAAATGCTTTGGTTTTATTCCACGGTTATGCAGACCATATAGACCTCAGACAAAAGGCAAGATTGAAAATACGGTAGGTTACGTCAAGAGGGATTTTTTCCTTGGAAGACAGTTTACCTCTCTCGAAGACCTGAACGCCCAAGTTAACAGGTGGTTGGAAAGGGTAAATTCAACTGTCCACGGAACAACCTATCAAATCCCTCTTGAACGCTTTAAGGAGGAAAACCTGAGCCCTTGGGATCAGGTTCCTCCTTACAAAGTTGTCCATAAGGAGACCAGAAAAGTCTCCAGAGATTGTTATATTTCTTTCCTTGGAAATAAGTATTCTGTTCCTTACAGGTTTGCAGGAAGAACTGCAGAGCTTCAGATCTTCGAAGGAAAATTCGAGGTCTATGTTGATTATGAAAAGGTCTGTGAACATGAAATTCTTCCAGGTAACTGCAGAGTTGCCAGGAAAAAGGAACATTTCCAGGGTCTACTGAGTGAGATTCTTAAAGAGAATTCAAAATACAGGAAGGATTCACAGATTCCATTGAAGTTCTCAGGTCCTGAAGTTGAAAAGAGGTCTCTTGATGTCTATGAAACATTTAGTGAAGGTGGTTTTGAATGAACAACTTCAGCTATGAAAGACTTCACACTAATCTGCAGTACTTGAAACTGAATACTATTGAAGAGCTTCTTGATAACTATCTTGAAATTGCTGCAAGGGACAGCAAGACAACAATGGAAGTCCTTGATTATCTGTTTGAACAGGAAAAGAAACACAGGGAAGCTGTTGCAGTTGAGAGAAGGATGAAAAGTGCAGTTTTTCCTGTTAAAAAGATGCTTGAAGAATTCGATTTTGAGTTTCAGTCATCTATTGATAAAAAAGTCATAGAAGACCTTGCAACGTTGAGATTTGTTCATAATGCAGAGAATATTGTTTTGCTCGGTCCTCCTGGAGTTGGAAAGTCTCATCTTGCAATTGCTCTTGGGATTGAAGCAGCAAAAGCAGGAATTTCGGTTTACTTTACCAATACAGGAAACCTTATTGATAGGTTGAAAATAGCAGATAGAGAAGGAATACTTGAAAAGAAGATCAGGGACTTGATGAAATTTAAAGTGTTGATAATTGATGAAATTGGATATCTCCCGTTTGATGAGGAAGGAGCTCACTGCCTATTTCAGCTAATCTCCAGACGTTATGAAAAGAGTTCAGTGATCTTGACATCGAATAAGTCATATGGAGAATGGGGAGAGATATTCAAGGACCATGTTATAGCGGCTGCTGTACTTGACAGGCTTCTCCATCATTGTACGACAATTAACATCAAAGGAGAAAGTTACAGGCTGAAAGAGAGAAAGAAACAGGGAATAAAAACAGGAAATCTGTACCAGTGATTTTGAGTGAATTCATGAAAAATTGAGTAAACTTTATATCAAAAGGTGAGGAATTTTAAACCGACCAATGTGGGGAAAATTAAATCGGCGTTGACAATTCTTTACTTTCTTCAATAATCAGTAGTTCTTATTAACTGAAATTCCGAATATCAGTACTAAAAAGCATTCAATATTTAGGCATTGTTGTGAATTTGTTGCAAATTCCCTTTAAATATAATGTACGAATTTTTATTGTAAAACCTGTATATGATAATTTTTGCTCTAGAACAAAAATGAATATTTCCATACGTTTTTGGGGTCAATATTTGGTCGTTTATGGGAACCTGCAGGAAATTTAACGACGTGAAGTATATTATACTGATAAGGAACAAAATTTATATGGACTATCATCCTAGATTCGGCAGGTAAACATATAAGTTAATATAATTATTCTCACATCTTTTTTCTTGATTTTCCATGGCAGACAAAAACAACAGTCGACTAGTCGAATCCTCAATAAAACGTACAAGATTTTTAGGTCACCTTGGTCTCATTGCTGGAGTTTTCCGAGAACTTGAAGTTGACAAACTGATCGATGAGAAACTCCCAAAGGAAAGGGATCACAAGATTCCTCACTCAGTCTGCATCCTTGCCATGGTACTCAATGGTCTTGGTTTCATAGGTCAACGTCTATACCTTTTTCCTGACTTTTTCAGGAATATTTCTATAGAAAGACTTTTTGGAGAAGGTGTAACACGAGAAGATCTGAATCAATATGCTATCGGAGAAACTCTTGACAGAATCGTAAAGTATGGTCCTACAAAACTGTTTACGGAAATTGTTCTTCACATTATGAATCGTCTACCTATTCCTGTCCATTGTTTACACGCTGACACTACAAGTGTCAGCGTTTATGGTGATTATCAAGACGAAGAAACGGAGTCTATTGATATCACTTTTGGAATTCCCAAAAACGGAAGATGGGATCTCAAACAATTTGTGCTAAGTTTGATTGTAAATCAGCATGGAATACCCCTTTTTATGAACACTCATTCAGGGAATGCTTCCGACAAAAGCACAATTCTGGAAGCAATAAAGTCTCTCAAATCAGCTTTAAGTCCTGAAAGCAAAGTGTACTATGTCGCTGATAGTTCTTTTTACACTGACAATAATATCAATAATATAGGAAAGTCATTCTGGATCAGTCGTGTTCCTGCAACAATTAATGAGGCAAAGGAACTGCTAACTGCAAATCTAAACCTGAAGCCACTGAAAAGCGATGAAAGATACTCATTTTATCAAACCTTTGTTGATTATGGGGGAGTCAAGCAAAAGTGGGTTTTGTTGCTTTCTCATAAAATGAAAGAAAAGAAAGAGATAACTCTCAGAAAGAAGCTTCAAAATGAACTTGAAAAAGCAGAAAAGTCGCTTAAAAAACTGGTAGGAGAGGACTTTTTCTGTGAAGAAGATGCATTAAAAGCAGCAGAAAAATGGATTGCAGATTTCCCTTCTATTGTGTTTGAAAAAGTAGATTTGAAAACCGTTAAAAAACGTGAAACAGGTAAAAGAGGCAGAATTTCTAAAGATGAGAAATTGAAGACATATTACAGGATTGAGGGGGTTATAAAGGTTAATGATGATTTTGTTTTAAAAGAAATGGAAAAAATGGGACTTTTCATTCTTGCAAGTAATGATATCAGTCTTTCTCCTGAAGAGATGCTGAAGTATTATAAAGGACAGGATAAAGTAGAAAAAGGATTCAGATTTTTGAAAAGTGATACCTTTAGCGTATCGAAGGTGTATCTCAAGAATAAATCAAGAATTGAAGCGTTGACAATGATAATGGTTCTCTGCTTGATGATTTATTCAATTGCGGAATGGAAATTAAGGACAAAATTAGAAGAAGAAAATGAAACGGTTCCAGATCAGAAAGGAAAACCAACAAAAAGACCGACAATGAGATGGATATTTTTCAAGTTTCAGGAAATTACAGAACTTATAACTCAGAAAAAAGGGAAAGCAAAGTCAGAAATTCTAAATATGGAAGAGATTCATTGGAAGATATTGAGTCTAATGGGAGAGGAATATGAAAATATATACCTCTAGTTGCGTTAACCTGCCGAAGCTAGG
>NZ_LMVP01000166.1 GCF_002287235.1 Methanosarcina spelaei | reverse complement strand
AGGAAAACGTGGTAAGAATCCAAAAACCAAAGCAAGGAATCTGCTTGATAGGTTTATAGAACATAAAGACAAGATTCTGAGATTCCTGACAGACTTGAAAGTTCCGTTTGAGAATAATCAAGCAGAAAGAGATGTCAGGATGATGAAGCTACAGCAGAAAATATCAGGAACTTTCAGAACTGCACGAGGAGCGGAAGCTTTCTGCAGAATTAGAGCATATATTTCAACAATAAGAAAGAATGGTTTACCTGTTTTAGAGGGTATTCTCGCGGCGCTCAAAGGAGCGCCGCTAACTATACCCTGAATAGTTACACTATTTCTTTGATTTTTAGACTCTTTATAGATTAAATAACATAAAAAATGCGTAAAATATTCAGGAAAAACCAAAACTGGCCAGGAATACAGATGCCATACCTATCGATTTTTCCATGAGCAACCCAAGCGGAGTTAGTAAACATACAAAAAGGGCAGATATACTATCCTTTGGACAGTTGTAAAAAAGGGTTAACAATTGGAATAGACCAGACCTAAATGAAGAAGGCAATTTCAATGTTAAAGGATGTGATACTTAAGGTCTGGCAAAACCAGATTTTGTAGTAAGTCACAGGATTTCTATTGAGGACATTCCAGTCACCTCAGGCAGTTTTCTCAACATGCAGACATCTATATGAAGGTAATAATCAAACTCGGGCATTAAAAGATTAAACTTAAGTATTGATAACTATAAACAGTGAGGTTTTAAAGCTTATATTTTATTTATTAGATCATTAACAGTAAAAACTGTCTTTTTATAATCCCTAATGCTTTTAATAATCAAAGCTTATGGGTAAATTTAAATTTTGCAGGAAGAGTTTTACATTTTTGTGCCTGTTCTCATAACTAATAAATATAATGGATTTTATTTATGTTATTGTATAGGTCAACTTGATAATGAATTTTAAATAACGTTTGTCTTTATGCCAATTAACCCATCTAAAACAAAACATTTAAAATTGAACTGAGCAAAATAAATATATTATTGAAGTTACAACTTATTGATTATATTATGTCAGTTGAAAACCAAAATGAGACTGTTTGCCCAAATCCTGAATGTGAATATTATCTCAGGACTGAAGGGAAAGCTATTATAAAGCGGGGAAAGTATAAAACCGGACACCAGCGATACTACTGTAAACATTGTGGAAAGTTTTTCATGGATACAAAAGGTACCTCTGTTTATCGCAAGCATCTTTCCGCATATGAGATAAGACTAATATATCGGCTATTTATTGAAAAAAACGGAATAAGAAGTATTGAACGAATAACAGGACACCATAGGGATACAATAAGCCATTTGATAAAAGGTACGGTAAAAACTCAGAAAACGGAAGAATACCTCGTTAATCAAATCGGGCTTACAGCCAGTGAATGTGAGAAATTATGGGGACTTCTGGAAAAAAAGAGAGAAAATTCCCTAAAGTAACCCTGAAAAGCAGGCATAAGCTTATTTTCTTGAGTATGGGCAGGCCGATGTATATATAGTATCCGAAAGTGATATAGCCTTGCAAAAAGTGATCCCCTTGAAATAAACAAATTATATGATACTTTGGATCAAAATTACTATACATAAAGTCAATTTTATAACTTAGTAAAAGTTAAGATAGGCGATTTTTTTACATGGATACATTATCGGAAAATATCTACCAGTAGACATTTGTCAGTAGACATTCGTCAGTAAACATCTGCAAGTAGACATTTGCCAGCGAGCTTCCATCTGAAGGTATTTGCTGGAGTTTTATCTATTTAACAAAAGAGTTCGTATTTAAGCAAATCCTTTTTATACTGTTGTACTTACTGAAAATATTTAAAGCTATTCTTTGAGGAAGTTTTTAAATCTATTTTTCTGATTTTAGACTCAGAGAATTTAAAAAGCTAATTCCGTTCTGTTTATGAGCTCTATTGTGATCTTCACAAAAATTTGAAAATTCCATAAGTATTTTATAGAGGGACATCTAGAAAAGTTATTACATACTAAAAAATCTTCATTCTCCAGGGTTTATTAAAATTGTAGTTTAAGAAGCGGAGTCTTATACAGCCAGTTTGCAGGAGATTGAAGCCAGTGCATTGGTTAGAAAGTATAATTCACAAGAAAGGAGCCAGAAACATGAGTAAAAGTACAGCATTGAAGGCAGCATCCCAGTTTTTTAGTTTATTGCTTTGCTTGATACTGTTACCGGCTGCATTTGCTCAGTCAGAAGAGCTTAACGGAACAGTTACCTATGAAAACGGAACTTACGGAAGTAATATAGTTCCTATAGTTCCTGGACCGGGAAAAATTTACGAAAATTACACTGTACATGATATAAAACCTGCCTATCATTCGATATACCTTACGCAGGGTGAAAATGAAACTTTCAATGTCAGTTTCAGGAACAAAGGTAACGAAACACTCAATATAGTCCCGAAAGTTGTAGCTCCACCTGATGATTACTATGATGTTGTAAATGAAAACTGGGTTACGATTTTACCTGAAAATGTAACGGTAAACCCTAGTGTCGAGCAGAACTTTACCATTGAGGTAAGTGTCCCTGAAAATACCGAAAGTGGAGAGTATGAGGCCCAGATAGCCTTCACAAATGATACTTATCCAGAAGAATACGATATTCCTGTATATATTCAGGAATCTGCTGAGGGATATAGTGATTCAATATCTAGTGGGGGATATAGTAATCCTATGTATGTTAATGCAGTGAACCTTTGTGTCTCAGTACCTGTCAATCCGAAGCTTGAGCTTCAAACAAGTTATGTTTCTGATATTGTTGAGCCCGGAAAGGAATATGTATACACTATAAAAATTAAAAACGTGGCAGGGAAAGATATTACGATCGATCCGAAAGTAATGAGCTACGAGATGTATGACTATTCATTTGATGAACCAGTTTTTGGTGACGATACAATAGAGATCTCTGCACCTTCAACCATAAAAGCCGGTGAAATTGCTGATATGACCATCAGGGTACCAGTCCCGAAGGATGCAAGCGGAACTTATGATGCTTATATCGAAATGAACGCTGATGGGAAAGAGAATGACGGATCTATCCCTCAAGTAAGCTTGAGCTTTACGGTTGATAAACAGCCTACAGTCCCTTATATAAAAACTTTTAATACTACAACTGACGACACGATAACAATTGAAGTTTCGGCCGAAACTTCTGACCAGGATGCACCTTTGCGTATTTTCCCTGAAAAAGAAGAGCCAAGCTTTGAAATAAACCTGACATGCAACTCCAACCCTGTTAATCTAACCCTTGTGAAAGTTGCTGAGAGTGGGACAGTAGATTCTCAAGGGTATATCTTCCCAATATGGGCGATGGGAAACAGTTCAAGCTATCAGACTGACATCAGGAAACATACCGAAACGTATAGAGCAACTGGAGCAATCGGAACCTGGAAACTTACAATTCTTCCGAAAAACACAAACAGTTTCGACTACTTAATAACTGTCGAGAAGTCCAAATAAAAATCCGAATAAAAAACTGAGAACTGAAATTTACGAAAAATGAGATTTGAAATGGGAAAATTAAGGGAAGCTGACAGGACTTATTCTTAATTATTAAAGGTTCTGTTTCTACTCTTTTCACTTTTCCTACTATTATAGTTATAATTCTACTAGCTTTTATTATTAACTATATTTTCTTTTGTGTTATGTTCTTTTTTACTTTTCTTTTGTGTTATATTCTTTTTTGCTTTTCTTTTGTGTTATATTTTACGTTTCTCTTTCGTTTTTTCTTTTATATTAGAGTTTTACTTTCCTTTGCCGTTATACAGTCTATTTTTTGTATTGGTATTTTATTATCCAAATGCTGATATGAAAAACTGAGTTTTTCATAAGGATATGAGGTGTCACGGCCGGTGAATAATTCCTCATTTTAGCCGGATTAAAATTCCCCAATTTCCAATCC
>NZ_LMVP01000165.1 GCF_002287235.1 Methanosarcina spelaei | reverse complement strand
AGTTAGTGAAAAAAAGAATAAGTTTTTAAGTCAAAACCCTAATTTGAGATCCTCAATGTATTATAAGAATTTAATGTATTACAAGAGTTTAATGTATTATAAGAGTTTAATGTATTATTATACAACGATTTTAAAGGAATCTAAGGTTTAATTAAGTTAGTTTTCTCATAAGGTCATGTCATCTAAAGAGTGTTTCTTTCACTGCCTCTTTCATCCTCTCCCCCAAAAGTGTTGCTTTTTCACAATGTGATGCTTCTTTCGGGCTGCAATTTATGAGAATGCTCATTAGCCTGTCTGCTGTCCTGTGGTATTTCATGTCTTCGAGACTGACAAGAAGGTTAGATAAAGTTTCACTAAACTCTCTGCACTTCTCTTTGTTGCAGACTGCTTGCTCGTGTAACTTACACACAGATTCTAATTCCTTAATAAATTCAGGTGGGAGCTTTTCAGCCATTATAACTTTCTTTTCAGTTGACTCTTATTTGTAATCTGCAAACCGTCATTTAAAACGTGTATGCGCGTTTACAGTGCTCCATCATATCCTCTACAAGAACGGAATAAAAGTTGTCCGGAATTATAACTTTTTCTCTAACGTTTATAGCTCTAGCCTTGAGATCTTCCTGACAGGCATAAACTGTGTATCCGGGTAGTTCTAGTATACCGGAAAGCAGATGATATACTCCATCGCCTGCAAGGTAAATCCTGGCATTTCCAGAGCGAGTAACCAGTTTAAGACACAATTCCGACCGTGGATTAGATGGAGGCTTTGTCAGCAGAAACACGTCATATTCTTCCTGCATACTATCACCTCTTTTTTTAAAATAAGATTACGGAGTCTAAATTTTCCATCTCTTTGAGGAAGTCCTCTTCATCGACAAGCTCTATGGTCTCTATAAGAGTTTTATCAAAAAGCCCCCTCTCGATCAGTGAGGGCTCATGCACCAGTACTCTTAGCTCTCCATAAGAATAGAGAATATCTGAAAGGTTTGGCATTCTAAGATTTGTGCTATCCTGGTCAGCAGCTGCAAGATAAACTCCATCTCCGTAAAGACCGAGAGTTACATTCATTCCATTAAGACTTACTGCAGCGGCATTCAATGCTCCGAATGCCTTTTCACTTCCGTATGGGGCAGTGTTCAGCAGATAGAAAACTGATTTCATCGTTCAGACCTGTTTTGGGGAGCTTATCTTGACAGTGAGATTACTCTATCACTCTTTTTCAGCATTTCTGCGAGTTCATAAAGGCTGGAAATTCTTATTCCAGGGTGATAGTCTTTGCAGTTATTTCCGTTCTCAAGGTTCTCTTCTGCAATGTAGCCTCTTGCAGCAGCACACCGAGCACATGCTCTGATTACAGCTCCTTTCTCTGCAAGTCCAGTGAGAAGTTCACCTACATTAGTAAAAAAAGATGGATTCTGACTTTTTTTGGGTATATGCACTGCATCCAGGTAAAGGAATATGTTCACATGATATTGTTTAAGTGCTTCTTCGGCTAATTTGCAGGCAATTTCAGAGTATTCTGAAATATAAGGACCGTCGGTGAGCACTATAGTAAGTGTCTTCAATGGTTCCTCCTAA
Organism: Methanosarcina spelaei; assembly: GCF_002287235.1. Lineage (GTDB taxonomy): Archaea > Halobacteriota > Methanosarcinia > Methanosarcinales > Methanosarcinaceae > Methanosarcina > Methanosarcina spelaei. The sequence goes on along the minus strand of NZ_LMVP01000165.1, from coordinate 2,416 downwards.
CGAACTATATTTATTAATAGAGCTTAGATGTAACTGGTCAGAACCTGCAGATGCTCCTGCTTACTTGCGTACTCCGGTTCTTTAAGAAGAGTACACCTTTCCAGAGTAACTTGTCTTGCCATAAGCTTGATGGCAAAGCTATAACATCCCTGCTCTCCGCACTTACCACAATTGGTTTGGGGTAGGTATTTGTAGATCTCAATGAGATCGACCTTTGCTTTTTCTCTCGGAGCTGGAGCTTCACCTTTTGCAATAGCCTCATTGATAATACTCTTTAGTCTTTCAAGTTCTTCTTTAGCTTCGTCCTCGTTTTCGACCATTCTGATGGAGACTTTCCCACTACCATAAACAGTTGTGATGATTTCTCCTTTTTGAATTATCAGGCTATCTTTTCTATCTGAATAATTACTTCTTGGAAAGAGGGGCTCAAGGAGTTTCAAAACTCCACTAAGTGGTGGAGTCATATTTGCACTCACCCTAAGCTTTGAGGAATCAGCTATGCAGGGCAAAACCTGTTTGACCCTTGCAATTTCTATTGGTTTTGCCTGCGAGAAATCCGTAATTTCTTCAGCATTTTTCTCTTTTTTACCTTTTAGGAAATTTGTTCCGTATTCACTTAACTTTACAGTCTCTTCTTCCAGCTCAATAAGGCCGGCATCTTTGAGAATCTTGAGATGAAAGCCAAGCGTTGCCTTCTCGACTATCTCTCCGATTTCCCCGGTACTTCTGTAGCCATCCGCTAGGAAGTTAATTATCTTCCTTCTAATACTATTGGCCATAGCAAAGTTTACGAGTTTTGTCTCATTCGGGTTTTCCGACATCTTCAACACCTGCTGAAGTTCTTTTTTTCTGGCAACTTCTTATAGCGGCATACCATTCACAGGATCTGACCACAGCTCTTCTTCTGCAATTCTAAATAAAAATTGTCTGTGTCGATAGAACATAATAAATTTTTGGAATGTTTAGACTGTCAGTGATCACTATTTTTAACCTTCTCTAGAGGTTCCTGTTTAAAATGTTGTTTTTCAAACGACTGCAGATTACTTCTGCTCAAATGTATGCACTTAAGACTTGCAGATGCTCGAAGTTGGTTATATAGCTTGGTTCTTTTAGAGATGCGCATTTGTCTAAAGTGACCTCCTCTCCCATGAGCTTTATTGCAAATGTGTAACAGCTCTGTTCACCGCACTTACCACAGTTTGTCTGAGGAAGGTACTTATAGAGCTCCATAGGTTCGACCCTGACTTTTTCCCTTGGTGCCGGAGCAACACCTTTTGTAATAGCTTCATTGATGGTATTTTTTAAGTTCTTGAGAGATTCTTTTGCTTCATCCTCATTTTTTATCATTGTCATGGTCACTTTTCCAGTGCCGTAAACAGTTGTAATAATCTCTCCTTTTTGAATTATCAGGGCATTTATTTTTCCTGAATATTTGCCTCTGGGAAAGAGTGGCTCAAGAACCTTGAGAGTTCCACCCAGGGGAGGAGCTATGTTTGCAATTACCCTGAACTTTGAGGAATCAGCTATACAGGGTAAAAGTTGCCTGACTTCAGTAATTTCTATTGGTTTTGCCTGAGAAATATCTGCAGTTTTATCTGCACCTTTCTCTTCTTTCTCTTTAAGGAAATTCTTTCCATATTCGCTTAGTCTCACAGTCCCTTCTTCGATTTCAATCAAACTAGCCTGCTGAAGAAGCTTGAGATGGAAATCAAGCATGGTCTTCCCTACTTCTCCTCCAATTTCCTCAGTACTTTTATCTCCTGCCAATAAAAAGTTCATCATCTTCCGTCGGGTAGCATTAGACATAGCGTTGTTTACCAGTTTTATCTCATTAGGATTTCCAGGCATCTTTAACACCTACGAAAGTTATGAAAATTAACTTATTCTCTGACATAATAATATCAACATTTCTTCTTTCAAAAATAAAACTTGATTCTCTTAATCGATATGGGTTTAGTTCATAAAAACCCACAGTATAGATATCAAAAAAGATTGATATGAGTTTTAGAATCTGGCTTATTCATTTATTATTCATTAATCATATAATTGCCGCAAGTGAGGCTTTTTATATGAATCATTCTAAACGTTTACTTCGATACCTTATTTTTATAAACTTTCAAAAGCCAGACCCAGGATATAATATCCGGAATTAACTATCCCCTTACCGACGAGAACTTTCACCATCATTGAATTCAACTTGGTATCACTCTGATCAGCATTCCTCAGAATTAAATCTGTGATAATTGATCCGGCACCAAGAAACGAATTGTTTTCTACTATCGAAAAACGAATATCGGTATTAATAATTGAGTTGTTCATAACATAACTCATATAGCCCCCTTTCGATTTCCTTATTCAGAAAAGGCTTGTAATTCCTTCCTTTCATTAATGCCGTAGTTTACTGTCATCCCCACTA
>NZ_LMVP01000164.1 GCF_002287235.1 Methanosarcina spelaei | reverse complement strand
TATATTTGTGGAGTTGCTAAAAACAATGTGGTAAAAGCCAACTGCGTAACTCCTATATTAGGAGAAACAATGAAAATATTTATGGAAAAAATAACAACGGAAAGCATCCTTTGTGCAGGGGGTGTTTAGGAAAGCTTTCTTTTGTTAATACATGCTGTGAATTATGAGATGCCTGTACTAGGATGCAAGAGGGTTCAAATCCCTCCCCCTGCTCAATTTTTTTAATGTATTGTATTCAGTTATTTTTTGCGAAAGTATTAGTAAATTTGTTATTAAGTAGTTTCTTTGTGTAGAAACTTTTCAATTTTCCTTCTCTCGCATATTCTAGCATCGATTTTGGAAACAAAATAATAGTAATATCTAAAAGACTTATCAAATCCTAGTGCCTCGTCAACCGTAAACTGTCATATAAAACCGATTGGAATTCTTCGGAATCGTTGAATCCTTGATGATTGACTCGGCACTAGTTGAATAAACAAATCATAGTAAATTCATAATTTGGCATTGTTAAAGAAGACGCATCTAAAACAGATAATCGATTATTAGTTCTTTTCATCTCATTGAAGTAATTTAAAAGCACATCCTTTGCGAAAATTAAGTTCTCTCCTGTAGAAGCCGACAATATATCTATTAGTTCTTTTGCACTTCTGTCTAAATTGTAATATATTTATATTATCGTTTTAAACTAGACTATAAATTTAGAGGTGTTACGATGGATGTTCGAAATGTAAGAGATTTCATATATATAGACATAGATCGGGTCAAATCGATTATATCACAGTTAGAGGAAGGATTAGTTGATCAAACACAAACCCTTAAAGGAAAATCAGAGGGAGCTGCTTTAGGTGGAGAAGGTGGAATTACGGGATTCCTTAAGGGAAAAGCTGATTCTGAACTCAAATTGCATCAACAACTATCTGAAACCAAATCTATGCACGATTACATATACAATAAAGCTGAAAAACTGCTTTTAGATAAGAAACAATTGCTCAGAGTACCAAATAAAGAAACATCTTATTCTGAAAAGATGAGAGATTCAATTGGTAGAAATTCGTTTGTTTTGGTAAGAGGAAAAATTCTAATTAATGATTTTAGTCAACTTAAGAAACTTATAGATAACTGGGAAAAATTATCAAAATATTTTGCAAAGTGCAGTATACACGCCGATAGGGATAAATTAACTCTAGAACAAGCTAACGAAACATATATGAACTTATTACAAAATTTTACTAAAGATTTCGATGAAGAAATGAGAAAAGGTATGCTGCTTTTTATTGATATGTTCTATAAAGATAGGATAGTAATTAAGATTATTCCATATGTGGAAAGTCCAGATTTTCGTTTAGTGGGCAACATAGATAAACAATATTTGCGAGATGACATTGATAGTATTACATACAAATATGGTACTGCCCCATATTCAAATTGGACTATTTTTGGTCAGATTGCATCACTACCTCCCAAAAATGAATCTAATGAACAATTTAACATGACAGGTAATCAAATTGAAAGTGCATTTAATGCTATCTTTGATGAATACAGAAATATCGAAAGAATGGCACAATCCGTTACGTATCCAGAGATAGCTATCACACCTATTGCTATATACAGGGAGTGAAAATTTTTGCCTAACTCCTAAAGAACAGTAGTCTAACATTTCATAAGGAAATCCCGCTAAAAGTTATTACTTTTGGTAATAAAGTATGCAATTCAATATGTAAAAATCTATCAGACTATTTTTCTTCAAATTTTTTGAAAATATTTTTTGTTCCTGGAACTTCCTAGAGGGAAATTTTCTGGAAGGAGAATCATAAGACTGCGAGGATAAAGCCTCCTATGATAGCATGAAAGGACAATTTTTGAGATCTTCCCGTCCGGCCTCACTGCAGAGAGTGAGCAGATACGCAAGGGAGAGAATCAAAAGGGCTTTGGCAGGATAGAGAAGAGAGCGCTATTAGTGCTTTGACATCTCCGCCCCCTAGCTTTCCTACTCTAGATAGTAAGCCTGTTATAAGGCTCATGCTTGTCCAGAATAGCCCACTGTAAGGAGGTAGAGAGAGCCCTGGGTAATAATCCTTCATACCCTGTAAAATAAGGGATGTAATGAGCTATAAAAAGGTTATTTTGTTGGGAACTTTCCGGCTCTTTAAATCTGTGTAGCAGGCAGCTTTGCACTTAAAGTCTGATTTTTTGAGTACTTTGGATGCAGACTTGGGAGTTTAGGTGCAGAATGAAGAATGAAAAAGATCTTTAAATATTGTATAGTGCAAAAATAGAATAATTAGTAGAAAAATTATTTAGATTGTAATTCTGTGATTTAAAATAATGTAGCGATTAAAAGACTATGAAGTTTTAGAAATTTTATTATTGTCATTTTCGTCCTGTTCTTCGACAAGTTTTTGAGTATTCATATCCAACTCCGCTTTACATTCTTCGGCACATTTTAGCAAAAAATTTTCTTTTTCTTGAGCCCAAATAGTATCATTGAGGTACGCTTCTTTTATTTTAGGAATTATTGTATTATAAATATAGATGGCTTTACTGAAATTATTCATAGATGTTTCAGGTTCTTCTGGATTGTATATACAAGTAGATGGACTAAATTCTACACATCCATTATCATCTAGTATAAAATTGAATAAATTTCCATTAATTTCTAGATCAAAACCACCTCTATTGAATGTTCTTTTATCAACTAAAGAAAATTTCAATTCATATAAATATGTAAAGGCTGACTTCCCTTGATATCTCAACTTAATACGTGAATTAATTGGAAAAGGGGTATTTCCATCTGCAAGATGTATTGTCTTGATACCTATATCATTGCTTATTTTTAGTTTTTCATAATATTTATGACTCTGTTCCAAAATCCAGTGATTTTTGCATTTTTGATAGAAAGTCTTAATTAGCAAGAAGAATCCAGTTTTTATCAAAATCGATATTCGCTATCTAAAGACTTGAATCACTAAGTTGTATTACATGGATGGTGACCATTTATAAAATCTAGTGATTTTGAGTTTTACATTCATCACTAGATTTTGGTACTGAGTCATATTTATAGAATAACCATTTAAAAAGATCATCTGCTATTCTGAAATAATCTGGTTTGTCAATTATCGTAAATCCAGCATCAGAAAATGGATTTTTTTTAAGAAATTCATTGAGACATATTTTTACTGGGTTATCTGATATTGCGGAAACCAAGCAAATTAAATCGTTATTTGAATTATTAAAAAACACATAATCAAATGGGATAACTTTATATTTTTCATTATCTGGGAGATTTAAATAACTAAGTGGATTCATATTTCTTCTTAGTTGAGTATTTATCGTCTCCACAACCGACGTTGCTGCTACTATTCTTGTTCCATTTGACAAGGTAATGACTTCTATAGGTGAATCAACATCTAATTCATCGCGGTAATTTGCATCTTGAAAGCAAATCCATCCGTCACATGGTATTTTTCTCACGTCAGCAATACGTTCTTTTAACAATTTGGGTATTTTATCTATCGATTCATCTTTTTTAGTCTTCCCTAGAATCTGAATAGGAGTTATTTTAAATGTATCTCTAGTAAAACGAGTCATATTTAGATATGATATACTTTTGCTTATAATTTTTACTATTTGAGGATATTTCAACATATTTTTAGTTAATTTGTAAGTAAACGTTATTATTTTTATAAAATTGAAAATAAATAAGATAATTATTCTAAAAATAAAAAACTGACTATATATTAAAATAAAAAACTGACTATATATTATCTGTTTATTTTATGGTTTTTTATGAGGTTCTCAAATTAGCTTTTAAAATCTCCAATCTAATTTGATATTCATTTTTTAAAAGTATCTTCCAAAAGAATTCTTATCTTCAACCTTATTTTGTATTTCTGTCAATATTAGTAGTTGATATGCTATGAAACTCAATAGAGAGTAGAGTTTTCTACTCTCGTTTCTTACTCTCCTGATATCAAACTTTACTGTACCTTTAATATGTCCATGTATCTTTTCACATTCAGCTCTCTTTTTATACTGATCATCAA
>NZ_LMVP01000163.1 GCF_002287235.1 Methanosarcina spelaei | reverse complement strand
TTTTTTTCAGTTACTTTTTTTCAGTTACTTTTTTTCAGTTACTTTTTTTCAGTTATTTTTTCTCAGTTACATTTTTCCATTAATTAGCCTTTTATGAATATTATTATCCACATTAGTCATATATTAATTAATAACATGATCAACTAGACATTATTAAATATAAAATTTGCCAATTATATATCTTAAAAATTACCTTTGCTTTTATTGCCTGAAGAGATAACTATTAATTATCATGAAATATAATCTAACTTATTGGCTTACAGTAAACCGAATTTAGAAAACATCAGAAAACTTGTTTTAACTTTATAAGTACTTATTTAACCAGGCATCTTGCCCATAAAAATACAGAGTTTATCTGTGAATTTGAGTGTCAAAAAACTTGATTTTCGAGAGCCTCTGGAGAAGGAAGATGAAGGACCACAAGGAAGAACCAGAATGTCAGGAAGAGATAACAGCACTGGTAAACAAAGATAAAAAGACAAGCGAGCTAATAGCCTCAAATGGCGAGGCTTATAGCCAGGTTAAAATATCTGGTGAAAAAGGCAAAATCTCAAATCTTATTTTTCGGGATTGTCCTCATATTATAGAAGATATGCTTGACACCATGGTCAATCCAGTATCATACAAAGATAAAAATGGAGTTTTCCTTCTAGTAAACGAGGCTCATGCAAGGACGATGATTGGCTTTCCAAAAGAAGAGATTATCGGGAGAACACTTCTCGAACTCGCCAAGAAAATTTTGGATAGTCCTAGAAAATATATCGTAGAAAAGAGTGATCTCCTGGAAAGATGTAACGAATGGACCAAGATTGAAAATGAAATCCTGAATCATGGTGGAACGAGAACCATAGAACAGGAACTTATAGTTGCGGATGGGACAACAAAAACTTTTATTTTAAATAAATCCGCCTTATGCGACGAAGAAGGGGAGACTCTCGGGATCATTACTGTAATGCAGGATATAACCAAACTCCGGAAGACAGAAAAAATCCTGAAAGAGAGCCTTAGTTCCAAAAATGAACTGAGCGAGCAAATTAAGAAAAACGAGGAAATGTACAAGACCATTCTGGAAAAAACAGGGCAGATGGTGTACAATTGTGACATCATAGATGATAAAGTCGACTGGCTTGGAGCAATTGAAGAAGTTACGGGATACATGCCTGAAGAATTAAAAGGTGCAGGTGTGAACTTATGGATGGAGTACGTTCACCCTGAAGACAGGCATAAGCTCTGGATAAACAATAAAAATTATATAAAAAACAAAGGGAACTTCCGTCTGGAATACCGATTCCAAAAAAAGAACGGTGATTACGCCTATCTTGAAGAAAACGGAACCTATATACTGGACTCAAGAGGAAGTATAAGCAGGGTCACCGGAGTCGTAAAAGATATAACAGAACAAAATCTTGCAAGCAAAAACCTGCAAGAAAGTGAGGAAAGGTACCGCACAGCAACCGAGCAGACAGGGCAGCTAGTATTTGATCTCAGGCTCGATACGCATGAGGTAGAATGGGCAGGAGCTATCCGGGAAGTAACAGGCTACTCTCCGGAAGAATTCAAAAACTTTGATAAATTACTCTGGATGGAACACCTCCACCCTGAAGATAGGGACAAAACAACAAAAAGTCTGGAGAAATTCCTCAGGAGAAAAGCAAGAATTCAGACGGAGTTCAGGTTCAGAAGAAAAGACGGAAGATATATCTACATGGAAATTCGAGGCGTCTGGCTAACAAATGATGAGGGGGAAGTTTATCGGACCATTGGTGTGATGAAAGACATTACAGAATGGAAATGTACACTGGAAAAGGTTGAAGCTAGTGAACTGAAATACCGTTCTCTTATACAGAATTTCCATGGGATTGCATTCCAGGCGGACGAGAACCTCGTCCCCATATTCATGCACGGAGCTGTTGGAGAAATCACAGGATGTACTGAAGAAGAACTTATGTCCAGGGTTAAGTGGAAAGAGATAATCCTTCCTGAAGATCTGCCATTACTTCTCAAAGAAGGGGAAAAAATTAGGAGTTCTCCTTCCATGAAATATATCAAGGTTGATTTTCGCATAATACATAGAGACGGAAAAATTCGCTGGTTACACGAAATTTACCAGAGAGTTCTGGGAAAAGACGGAAATACAAAATTCTACCAGGGCACAATTTTTGATATAACCGAAAGGAAGGAAACCGAGGAATTTCTTGCGAACATCAAAATTGCCCGCCAGAAAGAAATTCATCACCGCATCAAAAACAATCTCCAGGTAATCTCTTCCCTGCTGGACCTTCAGGCTGAAAAGTTCAATAACGGGGAATGCATCAAGAATTCGGAAGTTCTTAAGGCCTTCAGGGAAAGTCAGGATCGGGTAATCTCTATTGCTTTAATCCATGAGGAATTACATGAAGGTGAGGGAACTGAGAGGCTCAACTTTTCGTCGTACCTTAAGAAACTCATTGGAAACCTTTTCCAGACTTATAGGCTTGGAAATGCAGCTATCAACCCCAAAACGGAGCTGGAGGAGAATATTTTTTTTGATATGGATATTGCTGTGCCTTTAGGGCTAATTGTCAATGAACTGGTTTCAAACTCTCTGAAGCATGCATTTTTAGATAGGGAAGGCGGAGAAATTCGGATAAGGCTTTCTAGAAACGACGAGTTTGAACACCTCAATGAAGAGATAGGTTCCGAAGTCAAAAGTACAGAATTTAAACTTGCGGTTTCGGATAATGGGAAAGGTATCCCGGAAACCGTAAACTTCGAAAGTCCTAAAACCCTTGGCCTGCAGCTGGTAAGCATTCTGGTCAATCAGCTGGAAGGCGAAATCGAACTGAAACGAGAAAACGGAACCGAGTTTAGCATGAGGTTTGAAGTGGAAAATAAATTATAATTGCTGCTTTTTCCGCACAGGCAATGGTATCAGGGACATGATGCTGCTCCAAATCTCGCATTTTTTCAGATTGCTTGTTTAAGATCGCATTGTTAAGGTCGGACTGTTAAGGTCGGACTGTTTAAGATCGCATTGTTAAGATCAGATAAGCAGAGCAAAAATTATCGATAAACTGTATCCTCTTCAAATTGAGTGGAAAGCTCTCAATTTCTGCTTATTGAGCTTTTTTCTCCGATTAATTGAGCCAGAGATGGCATCCCAAATGTACCGCCAACTCTATCACATATGTACTGATATGCACTTACACCCAGTTTCTTTGCTGTCTGAACAATCGTCATAAATGTGTCATTTGCTTTTGTTCCTTCCTCTGTTATGGTTTGAAGGCTCACATCTCTTTTTCTGACTTTTGCTCTCGCCGCTAGTTCCGCTGCATTGTTATGCAGCGGAACCTCTGGCAAGACCAGAACCTTTAACAGCTGTTCCTTGTTCTCTTTTGTCTTAGCGATTCTTTCATCCAGCTGTTCATATCCTGTTTTGGTAGAAAACAACTGATCAAACTTAACGGATAATTGCTCCGCTACCTCTGAATCTGGTTTTATTCTAAACTTAGAAAGCTCACCATAAAAGTTCCAGTAACTGTTCAGAAAAGCTTTCAGCTTTTCTTTATGATACGGAACTATTGGCCTTAATTTCTTGTAGTTTCTACCGTCATGAATCCAACAAAGAGCATGGTGATATGCAATTTGCCTGAACTGACGTGCATCATCACTTAAAAGTGTGGTAACCACAGGTATGTCTTTACTTTGATGATAGGCCGCAATTGCACAGGCTTCAAGGACTTTCTTCTTAGTAGTTTTATATCCATTAAGTGAGAAAACACAATCCAGTTTTCGACGCATTTCTTCGTCACTGAATATTTTGTTTTTAAAAGACGAGAGTTTTTCCATCCAACTTTGGGAAACATTAAACGTTTTCATCAGATTATATGCTTCATCAGTAAAGCAGTATGTTTTTTCTTTTCCACATAAAAGCACGTCTAAAACATTTTCTCTATTTTTATTGGGAACTGTAAAATAAGCAGTATAATAAGGATTACAAAGAATTTGAGTATAATAATTGACACCATTGACTCTTGCACCTGTATCATCAATCTGCTGATAAGG
>NZ_LMVP01000162.1 GCF_002287235.1 Methanosarcina spelaei | reverse complement strand
TGGAAAAAGACATTGGCTTCATGTAGCTTCTACTGACAAATACACCTGTTATTTTACTCATGCAAAAAGAGGATCCGAAGCTATTGATGCTATGGGAATTCTTCCAGAGTTTAAAGGGGTAGCAGTTCACGATGGATGGAAACCTTACAACAGTTATAATTGTGATCATGCTCTTTGCAATGTTCATCTCCAGAGAGAACTTACTGGAATTGAAGAGAATTATAAACAGCAATGGGCTAAAGATATGAATGAGCTGTTGTCTGAAATGAAAAAGTATGCTGATGAGTGTAAAGAGCAGGTCAAAAATCTAGATTTTGAACAAGTTAAGGCATTAGAAAAAAGGTTCAATGCTGTAGTCGCGAAAGGAATTGAAGAAAATCCACCTTCTTTAAATCCTGAAAAACGAGGAAAACGTGGTAAGAATCCAAAAACCAAAGCAAGGAATCTGCTTGATAGGTTTATAGAACATAAAGAAAAGATTCTGAGATTCCTGACAGACTTGAAAGTTCCGTTTGAGAATAATCAAGCAGAAAGAGATGTCAGGATGATGAAGCTACAGCAGAAAATATCAGGAACTTTCAGAACTGCACGAGGAGCGGAAGCTTTCTGCAGAATTAGAGCATATATTTCAACAATAAGAAAGAATGGTTTACCTGTTTTAGAGGGTATTCTCGCGGCGCTCAAAGGAGCGCCGCTAACTATACCCTGAATAGTTACAATTATTTTTGCTTTTAATTTTGCTTTTTAATTTTTCTTTTTGTTTTCTTTTTGCTGGCTGAAAACCGAGGGCAGATGCAGGGCATAAGACCCTTCTTCCCGGATTGCCATAACGAGTTCTTTTCTTTCAAGAAGAGAATCCAGGTTAAGTTCATAGGAGCCAGGCCCAAGAATTCTTACGGACTCTACTCTTTCGTCATCTGTTTCCCTCTCTGGTTCTGGTTCCTGCTTTACACTTTCCTGCTCAGAAGCAAGAGCCTCATCAATATTTCTTACAACTTCATCCAGAGAGGATTCCAGATCTAACTTTTGTTCTTCCAGAGCGAGCCGTTCCTGATTTTCTAAACCTTCAGATTCGTTTTTTACATAAAGGAATTTATTCCAACCGCAGTTCGGGCAGCCGCTCAGAATGACAGAATCTCCGTCTTCAAATATGGTTCCGCATCTGGTACATCTGTGGGGCATGAATTCACCGGTAATAGATAATGGGTTAATTTACTGTTAATGAATTACTTTGCAGATAATGTAATTATGTACTCGATTTTTTAGACCAGTTTGGGATTCTGAAATCTTAGGCCAGTTTAGTATCCAGGATTTCAGACCAGTTTGGTATACTAGATTTCAGACCAATCTGGCATCGTCGACCAAGATTTTAAATGTATACAGAGTAGCTATAGTGATAGCCTTATGGATACTTAAAATATAGATACACTGAATAGATATGTATATTTGTATTTTACAGCTTAACGCCTTCGTTTAAACGAGAGTTAATTTCACCCAGTAAAAATAAAAAATATCCTCTCCGATTTTAGGCCTACTTCGCTTTCCAGTGAGAAGCATAAGCTATTATCCTATTTAGGAAGAAATTAATAAAGTTTTTATAACAATATCCAGTGCTTTTTTCCATTGATCATTTCAGAACTGACCTTGCGCACTCTCTCCATCTCCTCCAGAACTTCTGGAAGCCTTCCAGGCTGGGTTATTTCAAAGACAATAGAGTCCAGACCATGGTTTATATAAAGGCTATGTTTAAGATCACCAAGACTCCAGGATTTTTTAGGGTCTTTTCTCATGCATTTAGTCAGGATACTTGTCATATCTTCCACGAAGTTCCAGGGGTAGACAATCCAGGCCCAATCCTCGAGCCGTTCGCCCACATAATCGGGGTCGATTTTAGAACTCCCAAGGTACTGCAGTGAAGCAGTCCTGACTTCCGTAGGATTATGATTTTCTACATAGGCCTTGGCACTAAGCATACTTTCTCCGGTATCGACAATATCATCTACAATAAGTACTTTTTTTTCTTCCATTACAGCATTTGAAAGAGGATATCGAATATATGGCTCACCGGTATCGATAGCTGTGTCTCCTATGTAGTGCTCTATTTTCAAACTGGACAGGTCATCAAGTCCCAGAAAATCGCATAGCACTCGCCCGGCAAACCAGCCTCCTCTTGCAAGAGCAATAATTACGTCCGGTTCATATCCAGAACATTTGATTTCCGTAGATATGTTTCGGCACAAACTATAAATGTAATCCCAGTTCGTAAGCACACATTTGAATGATTTTATGCAAAGTCCTCCATGATCTGGAAATCGCAATACACAGTCAGGATACTATCAGATAAGAAGTATCACTTTCCAAGCTCTATTCCGATCTATATAATCTAGATTATAGATTTTAAGTTTTCTTATCTTGTCAAAGGATAGTTCTAAAAATAATTAAAAAGAATAGGACAAGATTAAAAGAAATAAGACAAATTAAAAAGAATGGGATAAGACTAAAAAAACAGGGCACGATTAAAAAGAATGGAATAAAATTAAAAAGAAGACAATAGAATTAAAAAATGAATACTTAAAAGGTAAGGTATGAACTCTGAATATACTGAAAGAATGTGACTGAAAGGACGTGACTGAAAGTATGGATTGAAGTTAATTTCAAATAACTTTAGACATCACTTGTAGAACTTCAAGTTCCTTCAAAAGATCTTTCTAAAAAATGAAGCAAAGATAAATCTTCGCAAACGTGCAAGATCCGGAAAGTGAAATCAATGGATAAAGCTTTGATAGACCTGATTTTTCTGTCCCAGAAGAGAAAAGACCTTTTGCTCCTTCTCAAAAACGGAGGAAAACCAATAGAGGACATAGTAAAAGGTCTGAACGTTAACCCAACGGGCATGCTCCCGCAAATCAAAAAATTAAAGGATGAACATCTGGTTTTTCAGGAAGATAAGGAGTACAGGCTAATGCCTCTTGCAAAAATTTTGGTCGAGAAAATGGAACCTTTGCTCGATACTCTGCAGGCCATTGAGGAGAATGCTGAATACTGGCAGGACCGCGATATCTCTGAACTACCCAGAGCATTTCTGGAAAGATTTAATGAACTGAAATCCTGCTTCCTTGTAAAACCTGACCCCGATAGTATTTTTGAGCCTTCTTCCGTGTTCCTGGATAACATAAGAAAATCAAAAAAGATAACCTGTTTTTCATCAATATTTCATCCGGTATTTTCCGAAATATTTCTAGCAAACAAAGACAATGATATCAGAATAACCCTTGTAGTAACAGAGAAAATCTATGAAAGACTGAAAACCGATTTTGAAGAAGAACTGAAACTTTATCTGGCCAGAGAAAAAAAGAAGCTTTTTATCTGTAATAACGAAGTAAAGATTGCCATGCTGGTTAAGACTGAATATTTCATGGCTGCTGATTTTCTTACCTCGAAGGGGATTTTTGACCAGGAAACCCTTATAGGCTTCAAGCCTGCAGCCCTGAGATGGACTGAAGACCTTATTCTACATTACAAAGAGCACGCTCAGCATATATAAAGATAAATTCGAACAAGAAAATTTGAAGGTGAAATTGTAACACAATATGTATTTCTATTTTTACGATCGAGCTGTAGATTCTTTATCCATTTTTCAAGGTTTTCACTGTCTCTTTTCCTTAAGAAATAATAAGTAGTTTTTCAGTTTTTTAGAGAAGATTATTAAATTTAAAGGCTTCGGGATGAATGAATAATAAACGTCTGTAAAAGCCCTTCTACCATAAAGAATGAGGTCGGTTCTTTGTTCGGGTGCACTCCGTAATTCCACTACCTTATGTCCTGATTCAAAAAGGATTCAAAAACGAATTCAAAAAGGATTCAAAAACGAATTCAAAAAGGATTCAAAAACGAATTCAAAAAGGATTCAAAAACGAATTCAAAAAGGATTCAAAAACGTATTCAAAAAGGATTCAAAAACGAATTCAAAAAGGATTCAAAAACGAATTCAAAAAGGATTCAAAAACGTATTCAAAAAGGATTCAAAAACGAATTCAAAAAGGATTCAAAAACGAATTCAAAAA
>NZ_LMVP01000161.1 GCF_002287235.1 Methanosarcina spelaei | reverse complement strand
TTGGATGGTCAGCAGCTCGAAATCCGAGTATTATGAAAATGAACTTTGTAAAGTAGAGGATTACGTCTATTATTGATAAAATTTGCATTGCAGCTAGCCAGAGCAGAAACTGCCAGTAAGGTATTACAGTATCTTCTACTATCTGTACATCTTCTCCAGCTATTGACTCCCCAAATTTATCGCTTGGAAAAGGACTTACAGTATATTCGGTAGCCTCAGCTGTTGTTGTTAAAATAAAAAATAGTAAACAGAAGATAAGCTTTTTTTCAAGCTTAGTACTGGTAAACATTAAATGTATACTGCGTTCCGCTAACTGATTCCTCATAAACTTTAAACATCCAGGTTCCTTGTTGTATGTACCCTTGGGAGGATTGATACCGAGATTATCTTTCAGTCAAGGAAAAGATCCTTATTTCTTTATTTTCATAAGCTTTTTAGTTTTTCTTCATTGGATTCGAATTCAAAATGTGATTAGCTATTAAAAATTGATAGATTCAATGATTGCTCAATCTATGATTTTCTCAACATATCAAATATATTTACTCTACATTATGCTTCTTTAATAATTTTGAAAAACAGCTTCTGTAAATTCATTTTTTCCTCTCCGAACATGGATTCCGTGCCTCTTGTCACTGTAAACTCCTTATTATGGTACCATAGTTTTTGATATCTTCTCAGTAAGGTCGTAAACCTATTTTCACAGAATATGATCCATCCTTTGTATTTTAGGAACTCTTATTTTTTTCAGGAACTCTTACTTTAAGAGTCAATTCCTTTTCACCCGCTTCTTCGGGTAGAGTAATCTGGCTTACCTGAGTGCCATCTGCATAGATACCTGCAGTCCAGTTTTCGGGTACTTTCTCCAGGAAAAATGTAACTGATGTGCTCTCAGAAGTGTTGTATCCTTTTTCTAAGGTAAAGCTGAACTCCACCAGGTCTCCAGGCTTTGCGACCTTGCCACTGATTTCGTTTAAGACTGCAAGACTGGAGAAGTCCGCTCTGGCTGGAAAGGGCATGAGAGAAATTAGTACAAATATTATCAATACCATTGGGAGGAGTTTCTCCTTTCTATCAAGCACTTATATCCTCCCGTAAAAATTTCAGATGTGCAACTATCAGGAGGATTAGAGGAGCTACGAACAGGACTACAATATTTGTCCAGAATTCATTTAGCCACTGAGCCAGAGTAAAACGGATATCCAAAATTCCATCTATATTTTCTCCTCCTTTTCCTCCCCCTCCGGCTCCCCATCCAAGACCTGTTTTTCCAGTGCTCAACTCTGCATAATGATGCATTGGAGATAAAGCTGAAAGACTGTTGGTTATATCCGGGCCTCCAGCACTTACTACAGGCTCAATAGTATAATGTAGAAAAATAAGTATCCAAGTAAACATAATGCTGAGAGTTAACCAGATAGCAATATTATAGACAAGTGAATCCGCAGCTTCTCGAACAAAGGTAGAACAAACAAGTCCTATACCAAGAAACACCAGAGCATAAAGGAAAGTAAGAATGAACCAGATTGCGATTCTGCTTAACTCCATTGCACTTACTTTTGCTCCGAGAAGAAGCATTATTGTCCCTAAGGAAATTCCACTTGAGATCAGCATAACTACCAGAAGAAGAAGTACAGCTCCAAGCATTTTTCCAAGGATTATCGTGTCCCTGAACACTGGATGTGTTAATAAAACGTTCAAAGATGCCGACTTTCTTTCCTTTATCACGTTATCAAAGCTTAAGGCGATGCCTACAAGCGGACTGAACCAGGTCATCATCAGTGAAGTGCTGTAAAATCCCTCAAGAACTGATGATAGAGGTGTAGGTAACTCTCCTACCTGGCTATAGAACTCTGTCTGAAGGATTTCTCTATAGGTGACTGCAAATATTGCAATTATTAAAGTCCCGAGTAAAGACAAAAAAATAGGGCTCCAGAGCCTGTCAGCAAATTCTTTTTCGGCAATCACTAGAGCTTTTTCAAAATCACAGTTCATCCTTTTTCACCTCCTATATCTCTTCTGAGAAACATCACATAAGAGATTATAAACATCAGTACAGGTATGCCTGCAAGTACAACCAGGTTTGTCCAGTAATCCGAAAGCCAGGTTCCAAGCCCTACTCTCATGTCAAAAATTCCATTAGTTTCTTTACCTGAAGAAATTCCAAAACTCCCATAACTGAGACGGACTCCGGTCACAGCTTCAGCATAATAACTTGCGGGAGAAAGCTTTTGCAGGTCTTCACTCAGGGTCATAGCCTCTTCATTGTGTCCAAGGTCGACTATTAATTCCCCGGTAATGATAGATGAGGCAGCAGTTACTATAGCTCCGAAGATCAAAATCAAGTTAATCCACACCACAAGCCCGGAAATAAAAGAACGTTCTGAACTCTTCGAAAGAATCGAGATTAATAGACTGAAAGCAAAAAAGCCCGAAAGATATAAGAAAGTTAACAATGAGAAGACTAAGATCCTGTTCAGTTCAGAAATACCAACGTTTATCCCTGTTAACATCAGAAGAGTGCCAATTGAAGCGATGACCGAAACAAAAATAACAAGAGTAAGAGCTCCAAAACCTCCTAGAATTTTTCCACTTATAATATTATCTCGAAAAACTGGATGTGTCAGTAATGTATTCAGTGATTTCGAATTCTTTTCCCTTACGACTGAGTCAAAGCCAAGGGCAAGTCCGAGAATAGGAAGAAAAAGTGTTATTACCTGAGCAATATCAAGAAAGCCAGACTCAAAGATGTTAAATCCGTTTTCTCCTGATATAACGCTCATTGAAAGAATTATCAACGTGAAAATCCCAAGCAGCATCCTGAAACCAGGGCTGTACAGGTGATCTGCAAATTCTTTCTGAGCAATGACTCCCACATTTCTCAGGTCTGTTTTCATAGAGAAATCCTCCTGCGAATGAAACAAAGAAGGAGCAGGACCAAAGTAATCCCCCTGAATCCTGGAGTTTGGGATGCAGGCCTTGAGGGTGTCTCTTTTCCAGAGTCAGAGGATGGCTCTGAACCTACAGGTGTTACTGAAGAGGTGGAGGAGTTCCCTTCCACGATAAGAACTCTATTTGTGGATCTGTATCCTGTTTTGCTGGCATTTACCATATGCCTGCCTGCATCAGGACAGCTGTAGTTCAAGAAGCCTGAACTATTTGTCAGACCGATTTCTTTTCCGTTGAGTGTTATCAAGGCATCTGCAACAGGCTCTGACATGCAGCGAACTCTTAGCTCCCAGCTTTCTCCTTTTGCTGGAGTCAAAAAATCAATTGAGAGAGGGTCTTCGTATCCTCCGAGTTTTATTATGGATAAATCTGTGGGCTCGTTGCTAACGAGCAGTCTGCTGCCGTCAGGACTCCAGCCTTCAAGAAGCCTACCGTCTTCAGCAAGCTTTATTTTTGTCGATCCATCCGGACTTGTAGCAAAAACAGAACCTGATGAAACAAAACTGATAAAGTCTCCTGAAGGATGCCATTCGTAGTCAGTTATTGTGGATGCGATAAGGCTTTTTTCGCTTCCGTCGGTGTTTATTGTATAAAGGTCTTCATTCTGTGTAAAAGCTATTTTATCTCCTTTCGGGCTCCAGCTAGGTTTGAAGATAAGAGATCCTGGAAACTTTTCAAGCACTTTTACATTTTTTCCTGTCGAGTCTGCCAGAAATATAGAGACTCCATCAGAGTTTACATTACTGAAAATCAGATTTTTTCCATCCGGACTGAAACTAAAAACATCTTCGTTTCTTGTAAATTCCGTTGAGAGCTGAACTTTATCTGTTCCATCAACCTTAATTGAATAGAGACTGGAATTTTCATCAAAATAGAATATTCTGCTGTCATCAGGGCTCCAGGCAACCGTCACTCCGCCATCACTAAGTCTCTTCTTTTCGGTCCCGTTTTCATTAATTATCCATAGGCCATTTTCACTTTCAGATTGGCCGGCAGCACTATACGCTATTTTTTTGCCATCATTACTCCACAATGCAGTCTCTACAAATTCAAACTCTACATCCTTAGGCGCATATGTAAGCTGTTGAAGTACAAAGCCATTTGGATCAAGTAAATACAACTGAGACCTTAGAGGTTTTTGATCCA
>NZ_LMVP01000160.1 GCF_002287235.1 Methanosarcina spelaei | reverse complement strand
AATAAAACCACTACAGTCTGATTCCGTACCTTTTGGTTCAAGCGCAAGTCCAGTTTCGCTTGTTGGAAGTAACGACTCTTGCAATGATTCACTTTACGTTCTCCATAGAACCCTTATCCTAGCAAGTATTCTGAATTGGACTTTCAGAGGTCTTCACATTGTCCCAGGAGCTTTGCACCCCACCATTACTAGTGACGCACATCCTGGTAGGATTGCTCCGAATGGAAGGAGTAGCGTTTCCGCAATTCATGATTTAACTTCTTGTCGCACTTATTGGTCTTCCTCTCTTCTTTTTCTTCCTATTTCTTTTATTTACTGGTATATTGGACTTTATTCCTCTTCTCCTGTTATATTTTCTAATTTTAGCTGTATCATACATTGCATCAGCTGTTACTTTGGAAGGCCTGTTAACAGGCCTTCCTACAGGTCTCTTTATATTAAAATTTTTAAGTGTAGGTATATAAAGTGTAGAATCATTCTTATTTGCAGGAACAATAATAATCGAGAGAGGTAAACCCTGTAGATCTACTAAAACGCTTATTTTTATTCCTTTTATTTTTTTGTGTCCATCGTAACCGATATTCCCCCTTTTTTAGCCGGAACATCCTTTGTATCAGTAAAGCAGTGAGAAAGACCTATTTTATTCAAATCGTAACCTTTGTTTAAAAGTTCATTGAAAATCTTCTGATAAATACCATGTTCACACAGATATAGATGGAATTTATGTACTGTTGACTTAGATCCATATTTCCTGGGAACGTCTTTCCACGTACAACCTGTCATAACAACGTACAAAATACCGTTCATTAACTTTCTCATATTTGCACGTGGCCTTCCTGTATATGATTTCTGTGGAGGAAGATAAGGTTCCATGGATTCCCATAGAACATCATCGATTTCACGAAATGACATAAAAGTAAATTTATAATTTCAACATAATATTACTTTTGGGATAGGCTCTTTAATAAGAAAAATCTCCCCCAGAGAAAAAAATCGTTTAATCTAAAAAAGCCCTGCAAAGTGTCCCTTATAAATCTGCAAAAATCACGGATTTTCAAGTTTTCTTTTCTTAACAAATGTATTTGTGAAAGATTCAGCAGACCGTTGGCAGGAAATATATTTGAATAGAACTGTAAAGAACAAAAGAAATTTCTACATCTTTCTTTAGTAATTATAATTATGAAATTATGAAATTATGAAATTATGAAATTATGAAATTATGAAATTATGAAATTAACTAAGTCATCATCTATAGAACCTTGTCCACATCAAAAACAGACGCGTTCCTGCAGAAAAGTGAAATCTGGATTTAAGGCATCTTTTTCAGATACCCTTATTTCAGATATCCATATAAGGCATCTTTATTCGATAACTTCAAATCAGTACGTAATATAGCCTTTTCGTTCAAGCCATTCGACCTGGGGTCTTGTGTATTTCCAGGTTACTTCGGCTTTGGAGTCCTGTACTTCCCAGGGACTGGCTATGACAACATCGCCTTCGTGAATCCACATTCTCTTCTTTTTAGAGCCCGGAATCCTGCCCATGCGGACAATCCCATCCATACACTGAAGTGTTACTCTTTTCGAGCCCAGTAAACACGCAACCGTTGCCAGGACTTCGTTTCTGTCCTTGCGGGGGATTCGTACCCTGGATACTTCAGGGGTATTTCCTGAGTTTACCGGTTTTGAGGATCCTAATCTTCTTTTTCTAATAGTGCTTCTGTAATTAGCCAGGTTAATTCCTCCTTGATATACTTTAATCAATTTTTATAAAAGTTGAATATTGAATAATTCGTACAGGTTTTCATTCTCGATGTCAGTTTGTTCCTACTTTTCCTGCTGCATGAGGTGGAAATAAGTATAGAAACAAAGAGAATAAACCAAAAACAAAAAGAAAAGATGAATCAGGTGTGTTAATGTAAAATAATTACGAAACTAACACCTGATGCAGATTATCTTTAGAATTTCCTGTGGTTGGGGAGACAGTCCCTGCAGTATACTGGCCTGCCTTCGGTAGGTTTGAACGGTACTTCGGTCTCAACACCGCAGTCAGAACAGGTCACTTTTGTCATTTCCCTTGGTCCGCTGTTACCGCGGAAACCTCCGGAATTTCCCCTGAAATTTCTGTCATTAAAAGCCATCTTCGTTTCACCTCCGCTCTAGCGGATAGTCAATAGTTTAAAAACAAGATTGTATAGACCCTTAAATTAAAAAACAAAAATTGGTTTTTAATAACAGATTATACGTCTCTTTATTTTCAGTACTACATTACATGGTCAAATTATATAAGTGTACCTATACAAATTGGCACAGAATATCTCAAATGAGAGAACTCTTTTTAGAAATAGTTTACGGAGGAGATAATAGCCTATTTTCTGGTAGCTCTTGAAAACAGAATTCGGTTAACAGGTTTTTACTGTAATTAGAAAATCACTCCCCAAAGGGAAAGATCACTTCGAGCAAAAAGACCCTTCAGAGAGCTCCTTCTAAATCTGCAATTTACCGAATTAATAGTCTCCTCAAATTTCAAGTTTATGATATTGTATAATGATGTTTTTATTCAAGGAAAAAGAATTAAGAGTATGGATTTCACAGGGACATGGCACATTTATGATATGGAACTATGGGATGAATAGTATTTCAACATGGAAGTTCAGGCTTATATTACGATAAAGCCAGACAACATGGGGAATTTTCAATTTGGTTTAGTTTATGGTTATATAGAAGGAAGGATCGTTGATTATGTTGATGGTAAAAAGTTTGAATTCGCCTGGGACGGAAATGAAGAGTGCGACCATGTCTTTGGTAGTGGGTGGGTCAAGATAAAAGAAAAAGACATACTGGAAGGCGAGTTCAGGTTTCATCTTGGAGACAGTTCTACCTTTTTAGCAAGCAAAGCAAAGTAATAAAATCAAGTTTTTTATCTTTCTTTTCTTACCAAACGTTTGGTAAGATCTTAGCAGACAACCGGTCGGAAAAATATATTAAAACTGAAATTAACGTGAAGAGAAGTTCACTTAAATTGGGAAGTCCTCCCCAAAAAGGAAAAGATCACTTTTATCAAAAAGTCCTTGCGAAGACTCAGTTCCAAAATCTAGTGATGAAAGTAAGTGTAACATCACTACATAAATTTATAATTCTCTAATTATGTAATGATGTTACGGCAAAAACAATGGTAATTATAAATCTTACTTTTAATAACTTATCGGAACTCCCTGCTCTCTCATACCTTTTTGATAGTTATAGCAATGATTACGAATATACCACAAGAGGAATTTTTCGTAGAAAAATTCCTCCAGCCTGCCCTATTTGCAGTGCTCCTATGGTTCATAACGGCTATAATCTATACATCAAAAAAGGTCTTGGAAAAATCAGCATTGGTCGATACAAATGCCAAAATTGTGGTAGTACAGACGAAGAAGATCATAGTTTTTGGGAAGGTCTGAAAACTTTACTTTTTGATTCATTCAATAATTTTTTCCAGGTGCTCAGATACCATAAAGTTTCTTATGATGGAATTTCTGATATAATGAGCTTCATATTTCCAAGATCAAGAAGCACTATTTTTAGAACATTCAACAAAGAAATGGAACAGGAAAATGTTCCAATTTTAGAAAATGTACATATGGTGCACTATGACGAACAGCATCCAAAAGAGGGACGTTGTCAGAAATACCGTTTAACATTACTGGATGCAAAAACTCAAAGAACAATAGCAGATGAACTTTTTGAGGATAAAAGTTCAGAAACCATCAAAACGTTTCTACGAAAAAATCTAGATACATCAGAACCTGTGTTTATTGTTACGGATTTTGATAAGAGATACCCAGATATTTTAAAGGAAGTTTTTGGGGATAAGTTAGTGCATCAATACTGTTTGATGCACTTAAACAAGCTTATAGTTAGCGATTTTCCGAAGAAAACAACAATTGAACAGGAACTATTAAAATACAGGTTATTGAATATATTTTACAATCGTGAAAATGAGATTAAATTCCTGGAAAAAATTCTATCTGAAGAACTTAACGTAATTATGAATGAAGAAAAGCATCAAGAATGGAGTATAAAGGCAAAAAAGGAATTTAACCGATTTAGATATAAATTGAAGCTAGAAA
>NZ_LMVP01000159.1 GCF_002287235.1 Methanosarcina spelaei | reverse complement strand
CTTATTTTTACCTTTTTTTCATATTTTTAATTTATTTTTGCAGATGTTTTCATTTTTAGCTACATTCAATTTTTTATTCTTGATAATAATTTGTTTTCCGTTTAGAAGTAAAGTATTTATTGAGTAAGAACTTTATTACTTTTTTAAAGTAGTTGGTTTGTCAGTCAATTTACTTTTACATTCCTGTTTTGGGGATAGAATTCATGGTTCGGAAGTTTTCTGATGATTTCTCGTCTTTCATTGAAGATAACTGTGCCTATATACCCTATGCCGTGATAGGAATTTTCATTTTGCTTGCTGCAACTTGTACTTCGGTCCACTTTTTGAAAATAGATAGTAAAGTCGCTGAAACCATTTATACGACCAAGAAAAGTAATCCCAGTCAGAGTGCCATCAACCTTGCCTCGTTAGACCTTGCTCGCTGCCTCAATTATGCAGGAATGGAAGCTCTTGAATGGCAAGGAGAACACCCAGTAATCCTGCCTGAAGGCAATGCCGTTAGTAGATCTTCTGAAGACGATTTTATGATAATTCCAAAAAATCAGAACCTCGAAAGAGAGGAAACGCTTCAGGTTTCCATAAACCTGCCTTCCGATATATGGGGTAAAATCGAAGCCTTCTGGAAAAACAGGGACATTTTGCTGATTGTCAATGACTCTTCAGGCCACGAAATCAAGAATATAAACTACGGACAGGCAACCGGTTTTTTTCAGAAAGTTTCACTTGAGGAAGACGTGAAAATTCCGGATTCTGCAGCCTCGGGATATGCTTCAATTGAACTTTATTACGGAGATGAACTCAAAGCTTCTGACTGGTTCGTGATTGAAGCAAGCCCGGTAAAAGATATAACAGCAAACGCATTTAACACGCTGCTTTCTACAAACTACCAGGGAAACAGCCACACTTTCAGGGAATATGCAATTAATGTGGAGCCTGATATAAAACCCGAACAGATAGAAATAAGAAAAGTAACCGGAACTCTGCAAAGAGAAATCTCACCTGCTTACAAGAATTACACTGTTTATTATGTTTTTGAAATTCCTGTCCTGAATTATACTCTTGTTAATCTTGAAACAGGAGAAAGTTTCAATAGCAGTATGAAGCTTTCGACACTGATCACCTCACGGGAACCGCTTCTCGAAGAACTTGTCAGGGAGTACGAAACCGAGCTTGGAAATACTTCAAGTCTTGACTCGACATCGAACCTTGTGCTAGGAGCAACGAACCTGAGGACTTTCATCTACGGTCCCTGGCAGCATTATGCTAACGGCCCTCTCAATATCCTGACCAACCCGGCCCTTTCAAGCTCGGTTAACGGAGCTACACTTTATACTCAGAAAAGAATTTTCGATTCGGTTGATCCTCTTGCCCTGACCTACACAAGCTACTATAACGGAAAAGTCCTTTACGAAGACATTTTCACCTCCAGAAGCGAGAAAGCAGGTTTAAGCTTCAACTCCAGTCTGAACTCTACCGGTATTAATAATTCTACCAGTTTTAACACCTCAGTTTCAGTTTACGAAACGGATAAAGGCATAAATCTTACAACAACTTACGATTCACTTGCCCGGAATAAATCCTTCTCTCTGGATGTTGAGAAAAGCATAGATGAATCCCTTAAAGCGACAAACACTTCTTTTGAAGATCTCTCAGAAGGTTCGAAAATCGAACTTTCAGCCTCCGATTATACAGACGGGGTTCTTGATGGCTGGGTTTTCAACGACCATGTGTGGACAGAGGAAAATCCTGACCTTATCCATTCGATTACGGACAGCGTTTATACAGCATCAGTCCAGGGACAAATCCTGAGAGACGGCTTTGATTCTCCAGATCCGCTGACCTCTCTGGTCACTGATGATTTTGACCAGGATTCGGTTTCTTTCAGCGAGCAAACCGTCAGCTGGGACTCGACTTATCATGCGTCCGGAACGCACAGGGGATCTCTTATGCCGTCCTACTCCTGGAGCTCTCTAACCCGAAGTTCTTACTTCGAATCATTAAGCCCTTCAATTGACCCTCCTGAAGGGGATGTAACCAGCTGGTCTGTCACATCTGCGTCTGTCAGCCTGATCTCTGTTGATATAACCGATGTGAACGTTGAACCTCATTTTTCCTACATAAGTAACGATACCCTGACGGTCGAAAATAGAAGCGAAGGTTATCTGAATCGAGAAGATCACATTTTTGACTGGAGAATAAGGTACGATATATCCTATAAAATAAGGACAAATTGGAAAATAGACTACACGTACGATTATATCTATAGATGGAAAACCAGGGAGCAGTTACCTGACGGAAATTATACGACTGTGACGCATTCTGATACGTCAAGCGGTTCTGGTTCCCAAACTGTGACCAAAACCAATACCGAATCGTTTTCCCATGCCGAAACCGAAGCCGAAAAGTTGACAATAATCTACCATAAATGCCCTCCGGCAGGCGGCTATTCCGGTCTATTGACCTATTCTGACCCTATCGAACGAGAATACCAAGAAACAACTCTCTATTTGAATAACACAAGCAACGACAGTATAGACAATAGTACAGACAATAACATAGACAACAACAGTACAGACAATAACATAGGCAACACCATAGACAACAGTACAACTAAAACCGAAAGGTTTGATCCATGCTGTTCCGATGCTGCTGATAAATACAGGGATGCATATGTGGACTTAAGGACAATCGAAAGCACTTTCTGGGCCTATCCTGACGGGAAATATCTACCCAAACATGCTGTTAATTGCAATATTCCACCCTGGCTGCACCGGATTATGGCAGAAGAAGTATTGGCAATGCTGGATTCGGTGGAAACTGACAATCCATCCTTCAATTATTCTTTTATTGATTCCCCTGGTCAGAACCCAACAACCCTGCAGGTAGAAACTGCGGAAAAACTCATTTTGGAACTGGAGAAAACTCGTGATATTTACGTAAATAAAAAACAGTACCTCACACCGTCAGGAACAATGTACGCTTCAAGCGATTCGGCCCGTTACATCGCAAAAAATGAAGCGTACAGCAAACTGCTTGAAGACATCGACCGGAAAAACAGTAAACTGGATTCTGACCTTAACTCCTACATCCTCAGAGCCCTTGAGAGAAAAGGCCTTGATACCGGTCTTCTTGACAACGTGACCTCAGGCCCGATGACTCTTTTTAATAATCCTGCAATCAATAGAGCTGCTTCGGTTCTGGGAGAGGACATGGGTATAATTTCCACAATGAATGTAACCGGCCAGCCGGAAAGCAAATACAACTGGACAGAAAACCTGACCCTGATCGTTGATCAGAAACCGAACTACCTCTACCATGATCCTGATTTTGACCTGAGAACGGAATACGAATGGTCGGACACCATGAGCGGAAAAACGATTTACCCCCTGGGTGTCCGGAATACCTGCATTTTCACAACCGGCATTTCCGAAGAAATCGGAGATATTATCGCCTCAAGCAACGAGTACGTAAAAACCGACATGGCACAGCAGATCAGCCAGAGCATTTCCAACCTGGATACGGAAGTCTTCCTGCTTGAACAGAACCTCAGCGAGCAGAATATTTCCCTGAACGCAACTCGTCTTGACACGGAAGTTTACAACCTGAAACACATGTATGCGCAGGAAATGAGGTCTCAGATTCTTGAAAATGTAGTTCAAGAAGTTAGTTCAAACCCTGTTGTTTCCAACTGCATAGATGAAAGTCGAACCAGGGAAGTTACGACAAATTATCTTAACGGGTTTTCTGACAATGAAATTCTCAAAAAATCCACAACGGATGAACTGGCGTTTGAACTTGCTTCTATAATGAAAACTGAAATTCGAAATTCAAATCCACCTGTTGAACCTGATGAACTTGAAGCTATTCTGAATAGAGTGGATACCGACATTAAAATCGGAGTTTCAAATGGGATCTGTGCAGTTACGGTAAACAAAGGTAAAGCGATTGATGCCGGTTTCGGGAGAATCGATAATGAGCTGAAAAATCTGGCAAATGAAACTTCTGACAGGTATTCCGGTGAGATCGGAGACAAAATTTCAAAAAAACTGGATAGGACGATGGCAGCTATTCCATGTGGGCTGCCAATAATGCCACCACACTGGATTTTTACGGTTAATGTGTGGAC
>NZ_LMVP01000158.1 GCF_002287235.1 Methanosarcina spelaei | reverse complement strand
GTAGATAAATTGTGAAAAATACTACATTTGAGTGAAGATCTGCGGAAAGACAGATTTATCATTTTGGATGAAGTTTATTTGAGAGCCGAGAGCTTCTCTGCTCTTGTTACCATGTTCAGACCTTCCTGCATAAGTTCCTTTGCTCTTTTCTGATCTTTTGCTTCGGCAAAGATCCGGAAGATTGGTTCTGTACCAGATGGACGCATAAGGACCCAGCCGTCTTCGTACCAGATTTTTACCCCGTCGGTTGTGTCTATTTTGTATCCAAGTCCTGATGCCTCATTTTTCACAATCTCCATAGTAGCATGTGTATTTTTAGCAGGAATTTTGGTTTTTTCGTTAAAGTACTGAGGTACACTTTTTTCAAGATCGGAAAGTTTTTTTCCGCCAGCCAGGATTTCAAGGACCTTGGCACAACCCATTGCTCCGTCTCTGCAGTATTGATGTTTGGGAAAAATAAGACCCCCATTGCCCTCGCCTCCGAAGACGGCATTCACTTCCATCATCTTTCGGGTAACGTTTATGGAGCCGACAGCAGTCCAGTATAACTGGACGCCTTCCTCTTTTGCGACATCGACCATTCTCTGAGAAGAGCTAACAGGAGTCACTAACGGACCTTTTTCATGTTCAACCATATATTTTGCCATCATGGCAAGCAGAACATCATCATTTACGAACTGCCCATTTTCGTCCACGAATACCACTCTATCCGCATCTCCGTCCTGAGCTACTCCCAGATCAGCACCTGTCATTTTCACAAGATTAGTTAATTCGGGCAGGGATTCAGGTAAGGGTTCGGGGTTTCTCCAGGGGAAAGTCCCGTCAAGCTGAGCTTCAAGGGTCAAGACCTGGCAGCCCAGTTCCCTGAGCAGGAAAGGAAGAGTAAGGGAACCTGCTCCGCAGCCTGTGTCTGTAACTACCTTAAATCTACGGCTGCGGATGGCTTCGGCATTTACGGACTTAATAATATTTCTTACGTAATATTCATTGACTCCTGGATCGGTTCTGAATCTGCCGGTTTTTTCCCAGGACACAGTGGAATATTTTCCGGAATGATAAATCTCCTCTATGTCTTTTTCTGCATCTCTTGAAAATTCCGAACCATCTCCTGCAATAAACTTGATTCCATTATATTGTCTGGGGTTATGTGACGCAGTTATAATTATCCCGGAATCGGCGAAATCTCTTACATAGTACAGGATAGAAGGAGTAGGGACTATCCCTACATCTACCACACTCAGGCCTGTCGAAAGAGCCCCGGCAATTGCGGCAGACTTCAGCATCTGACCTGAGATTCGAGTGTCACACCCTATGGCAACGGTGCCTTTTGACCCCATGTATGTACCAAGGCATCTGGCTAAATTGACCGCCAGCTCAGGAGTTATATATTCATTGGCGATACCACGTACGCCGTTCGTTCCAAATAATGCCATTTAAGGTCTCCCCATTAGGTTTAAGTGTGAATAATACCATTCTGGCAAGTTAATCCATATTAAATGAATTTTTATATGTTTTAATAAGTCCATGAGTTAGATTTTTTACATTTTTTATGTACTTTTATACGCGCTATATTATAAAATAGCTCGTTATATTCTCCTTCTAAAAGTCGATTAGGAAAAGGTACTTAGGGAATTATAAAAGAGAATTTTGCACTGAGATGACCGGGAAGCTAAGAGTTTGAAGTGAATTAACCAGAACGTTGAGTTTAAAAATGGATAAGACTTGCTTCCTGCAAGTCATTTTTTCTTATTTAAGTGCGATTTTTGAAACATAATTTGTCCTGCAGCTTTCAATAGATTTCCTTGACTCTTCCGACCTGGCCATCCGTTAACTGTACTTTTATTCCGTGCGGATGAGTTGAAGAGTTGGTTAAAATTCTTTTTACAACGCCCCGCGTAATTTTTCCGGTTTTCTGGTCTGCTTTTAAGACTATTCCGACACTCATCCCTTCTTTAATATTTGCTCTGACAGTACCGTTGTTCATGGCAGAAGGTAAATCTGGAGTTATATAAAGGTGTAGGTTTGAAAAAAACAACTTTGAATTTGGAAAAGTACAGCCTTACTGTTGTATTTTGGTCGTTCTTGTTCCGCTCGCGAAGCGAAGCGGTTTTTTCTTAATGAAAAGAATAAAACAAATAATACGGTATGTTAAAGCGCTCTTTGCCTTTGCTGACTCAATTGAAGCAAAAGTTTCAGCGGCAAGAGAGAAAACAGAAAAACTCAGGCAGTCCATTCTTGCAAAGGCATTTTCCGGTCAACTTGTTGAGACAGAGGCTGAAATTGCAAAAAAAGAAGGCAGGGATTATGAGACGGCGGAGGTTTTGCTTGAGAGAATAAAAGCAGAGAAAGGGAAAAAAGACACGAAAAAATAACAGTGCTGCTTTTTGAAGTTCAGTCTCTTTCTTTTTGCATTAAGGAAAAGGCCGGCTGCTTGGCAGCCGGTGAGAGCATCGGTACCCAATATCAAAAATCATCCGTTCCTGATTTGAATAAGAAAAATGCGTATATGTGGTTCTTAATGTCACTATTAGAAATGGAAAAAACCTCAAATTTAAAAATCAAAAAGATTCTTTTGCTTTTTGTCTTCCTTCCTTAAATAGAAAATCCCTATGATCATCCAGGTCTTGAAGCGGAAATGGGTTCCCATCACAAAATAAAGGTCTCTTTCCTTCATGTAGTCATAGAACTTGTTTCTAATCTTTTCTTCTATTGATGCAGTGTCTATGTCTTTCTGCATTATATTTCTTGCAAGTTCGTTAAGTTCCCAGTCGAGCAGAATTATATGGTGTCCTTTGCAGGTGGGGTCATTTTTGCACCTGAAATGATATCTTAACTCGACAGGCATTTTGACTCTTTCTCTTTTATCAATCAAACAATCGCCCATCAAATTGAAATACTGCTGCTTGTCGTATATTTCAGTGCTGTTTATTTCGATCTTTACATCAAAAAGTTCAGGTCTTACGACTCCAAGACTTGCATTTTCTTTTGATCTTACATCCTAGATTCGGCAGGTAAACATATAAGTTAATATAATTATTCTCACATCTTTTTTCTTGATTTTCCATGGCAGACAAAAACAACAGTCGACTAGTCGAATCCTCAATAAAACGTACAAGATTTTTAGGTCACCTTGGTCTCATTGCTGGAGTTTTCCGAGAACTTGAAGTTGACAAACTGATCGATGAGAAACTCCCAAAGGAAAGGGATCACAAGATTCCTCACTCAGTCTGCATCCTTGCCATGGTACTCAATGGTCTTGGTTTCATAGGTCAACGTCTATACCTTTTTCCTGACTTTTTCAGGAATATTTCTATAGAAAGACTTTTTGGAGAAGGTGTAACACGAGAAGATCTGAATCAATATGCTATCGGAGAAACTCTTGACAGAATCGTAAAGTATGGTCCTACAAAACTGTTTACGGAAATTGTTCTTCACATTATGAATCGTCTACCTATTCCTGTCCATTGTTTACACGCTGACACTACAAGTGTCAGCGTTTATGGTGATTATCAAGACGAAGAAACGGAGTCTATTGATATCACTTTTGGAATTCCCAAAAACGGAAGATGGGATCTCAAACAATTTGTGCTAAGTTTGATTGTAAATCAGCATGGAATACCCCTTTTTATGAACACTCATTCAGGGAATGCTTCCGACAAAAGCACAATTCTGGAAGCAATAAAGTCTCTCAAATCAGCTTTAAGTCCTGAAAGCAAAGTGTACTATGTCGCTGATAGTTCCTTTTACACTGACAATAATATCAATAATATAGGAAAGTCATTCTGGATCAGTCGTGTTCCTGCAACAATTAATGAGGCAAAGGAACTGCTAAATGCAAATCTAAACCTGAAGCCACTGAAAAGCGATGAAAGATACTCATTTTATCAAACCTTTGTTGATTATGGGGGAGTCAAGCAAAAGTGGGTTTTGTTGCTTTCTCATAAAATGAAAGAAAAGAAAGAGATAACTCTCAGAAAGAAGCTTCAAAATGAACTTGAAAAAGCAGAAAAGTCGCTTAAAAAACTGGTAGGAGAGGACTTTTTCTGTGAAGAAGATGCATTAAAAGCAGCAGAAAAATGGACTGCAGATTTCCCTTCTATTGTGTTTGAAAAAGTAGATTTGAAAACCGTTAAAAAA
>NZ_LMVP01000157.1 GCF_002287235.1 Methanosarcina spelaei | reverse complement strand
AGATAGTTCTCAAGATAGTTCTCAAGATAGTTCTCAAGATAGTTCTCAAGATAGTTCTCAAGATAGTTCTCTAGATAGTTCTCAAGATAGTTCTCAAGATAGTTCTCAAGATAGTTCTCAAGATAGTTCTCAAGATAATTCTCAAGATAGAGTTCTCAAGATAGCCCGTATAACTTCTATATCGAAGGTTTTTACTGCTTGGGATTAGCTCCTCATTGTTACAGCCACGATCCACCACGACTGTAAGTCGTTGAATTCAGGACAACCAGCCAGTCAAAATCGGTGAAACTTTGAGGAGTTAGTGCGAAGTATATGGGATTTTTGATACTACTCGGGCGAGTAGGAATATCTGCAATTTTCGAGGCTGGAAGCCTTTGACCTCTATGGGTTGGAATCAACCTCATCGAATCCGGTGCATTAGTCAGCCGAGCTTCAAGAGTTCCTACTTCGGGCTGACCAATCCCATTCGCTTCGGAAACGCCCAGTGCCGAACTAATGACTGCATAATGCGTTCCAAACATCTCACTGAGATGAGATGCCGCAATCTACTATGCTAACATGTCACTGCCCAATTGCCATTATTTGAAAACAGAAGTAGTTTTGGGATTGGCTCACAATAAAACAAAAACTGTTTGGTCAAGGCAAGGAACTTTAAGGACTCAAAATCTGAAACTAAGTTTTTAGGATGAGCTGGTTAAGTTCTTAATCACTATTAGAGTCTGGTTGTTTTTCTGTGCATTACCTTCACTGCTTATAGGTGTAGTGGCTGATTGTAATCAGTAGGCCCGAGGGTTCGAATCCCTCTGGCGACTGTTTGTTTTTGGTTCAAAATCTGTTTTCGTAGACCATCAAGTAACGGAAATATCTGTTTACAAAATGAACTGTTAATTATGAGGTAAGCCTCCTCCTTCAGAAAGCTGCTTACTTTTCTCACAATATATAATAGTATGAAATGTCATAATGCTCCCATCTTGGCCTTACTGACTTTCATTGACTATTTCATCAGAATATTTCCTGCATAATATCTGCTTCTTTCGACATCTCGTTGATATACTTTCGATGTCCTACAAGTTCTGCAATGAGATAATCTCTTGCTTCTGATAACTCACGGACAAACGCATTCCGATGAGAAAGCAGTGCTGTAGCATCGGTTACTGACATGCGATCTTTCTCTTCTTTGAAGGAATCTCGTGAAAGAGATTCTATAACGTCGCTAAGTTTACACAATGCTTCTTCCAATAAAAGATCACATTCTTCTATTGAATTTACAATATATTCTTCAGTATATTCATCTATATTCTGATTCTTTTCAAATGTTATATATGAAGAGTGCATCACTGTACTTGCAGTTTCACTAATTGTCATTTACTACCATCCTATGGAAAACTAGCCACAATATAGAAAAGCATTACAATATATACAAAGTTTTCCATGGATTATGTTCAAATGTAAATCACTCATAAATGTAAAATATTGTGAGAAAATAATAGTTATTAATTGTGTACTGGAGGGATTACCAGTGAATCTCTGGATTTTCTTTAGAGTAGTGATATATTCTCGTTTTGGAAATATTAAGGACGGATAGGGAGAAAAATATATTTTTTCATTACTAAAAACAAAATATTAGATTAAGTTTAAAAATTAAAAAATTGTTGGAAAAAGTGAGTTTCAGAACACTGTTACGCAGGAATGTTTCAAAATAGTTATTATTTTTACTATTAATATAACATGTAGTAATTTATTTTATCTTTACTGCAATTAACCTGAGTTTATGTAATTGAATATCAAAAGGACTCTTTATTTTTAAAGTTGAATATCAGTTTTAGAAAGTAAGCCACTGGAACTTTTCATAAACCAATTATCAAAAATATCAGTTGATAAAATATTAAAATTGTGGATATATAAAGATCAAATCTGTAGTATGGAACAACAAAACTATTGGATAAATTAGTCATTGGTAATCTATAATAATTAAAATGAGTGGGGTAATAAAGTGATTGGTATAGCAGCTGCTTTCGAAAAGGTGAAGATTCCGGAAACTGGGGAAACTTTTTCAACTGGTTGGCTTCCTCCGTTGCCGGACTTAAGAGATTACACGGAAGGAACAACAGAAGAAGATACTAAAATTCCTGAAATGGCAGAAAAACTCGGGCTCCTGTCTTTCAAAACGAAATCTGAAGCTCCGGAGTTGCCTGCATCGGTAGACCTTCGAAACTGGTGTTCGCCAATTGAAAACCAGATGGATCTGGGTTCCTGTACTGCTCACGCAGGCGTAGGAGTGATTGAATATTTCCAGAGGCGGGCCTTTGGAAAACATATTGACGGGTCAAGGCTTTTTGTCTACAAAACGACAAGAAACCTGATGGGAGTTATAGGAGATACCGGAGCCTGGCTCCGAGATACTATGGCAGCTCTTGTTCTTTGCGGAGTTCCTCCTGAAAAATATCACCCTTATACTGACAGAAAAATCCCGGGGCCGGCAGGGGAACCAACCTTCGACGAAGAACCATCAAACTTTGTATATTCGCTTGCCGATAATTTTGAAGCCCTTAAGTATTTCTGCCATGATCCACAGGGTATGAATATCCTGCCTGCAGATGTTCTTTTTAGTGTAAAGAAGTACCTTGCGGCAGGAATACCTTCAATGTTCGGTTTTTTTGGTTTTCCCTCTTTCAACAATACAGATGTAAAAGGTGGAATTCCTTTCCCAGGTCCCAAAGAACAGGCAATATGGGGCCATGCAGTAGTTGCTGTCGGATATGACGATGATATAAAAATCAAAAACACTCTCAGCAACAAGGAAACCACTGGTGCTCTCCTGATTCGCAACTCATGGGGTACAGACTGGGGAGACCAGGGGTATGGCTGGCTGCCCTATGAATATGTCCTGAATAAGTTCGCAGTGGACTTCTGGTCTCTTATCTCAATGAACTGGATTGACACAGGAAACTTCGGACTTAAACTCTGACGGTTCCACAAATAGCGAGTTTTAAAAAATCTTTAATCAAGATTACCTCCTACACACATATGTTGCCTCGTGTCAAAAATAGAGCCTGGTGAGAAGGTATGGTGCCAAATGCAAAATGTAAATTTTGCGGAGATGGTTGAGGATGCAGCTTGGATGCAGCTTATGTGCCATTTTTTTTTAAAAATAGAAATTTGAATAAATTCCGGAGGAGTTTACGATTATACTGAACAATCAGGATTTTGGCCGTACTATAGAAGTGGAGGCTCAAAGTGTAGTGACTGTACGCCTTGATGAAAATCCCAGCACAGGCTACCGATGGGATGTAGAGACCATCGAAGGATTGGAAATAGTAGGTGACAGTTTTGAGAGAGCTGGAGATGCGATGGGGACAGGAGGTGTTCGAGTATTACAGTTTCGGTTATTGGAAAAAGGCTCTTATAGGCTTAGTATTAG
Source organism: Methanosarcina spelaei (assembly GCF_002287235.1). GTDB lineage: Archaea > Halobacteriota > Methanosarcinia > Methanosarcinales > Methanosarcinaceae > Methanosarcina > Methanosarcina spelaei. The sequence continues at coordinate 39,295 of NZ_LMVP01000157.1, read as the reverse complement.
AAAATGGCGTGATTGGGGAGGAGAAAATTCGATAATAGATCGCTTTTACGTTACTATTGTGGTGAAGTGAGTTTGAAATCTCATTAAATGCAGGTCAAAGAAAGAGTTCAAATCAAAGAATCAAGTTTAGGGATAAGTTTCCGGCATCTCTTTTTCAGTTTTAAGTCTAATTTCAGCAACTCTACACTAGCTAAGCAGTTAACATCCGGAAAACAAGATTTCGTCCTCAGCAATGTGGCTTGCAATTGAACTTCTAAAACACTGAATTATATCACAGAGACTATACGTTTATTTTTATATCCCTTTTATATAAATACTCATATATGCCAGAAGAAAGCAAAACTGCCCGGACCTTCAAGGAACTTAAATGGAGTGATCTCCAGGATTGGGCCGGAGGGAAAGCAACTGCAAAGGGGATCAAATACCAGGAAGAGGAGCGGGTAAAAGAAATAAAATGCACATCCTCAGGTAGTCTGGTAGCTCGGGTAGAGGGGACAATAGAGTATTTCACAGAAGTTTTCCTGAAAAACGGGAAACTAAGTTCGGTCTGTACCTGCCCTGTCGGACATGACTGTAAACACGGAGTTGCAGCCGTACTTGAGTATCTTGACCGTGTTGAGCAGGGAGAAGATTTACCTGTTGTTTCTGAGGAAGACACCCTTATTAAAAGATCCAGAAGAGGATTTGCAGGAACCGAAATTTCTGAAGCCTATGAGGCCGAAGATTCTTCAAAGATTCTCCGCGAGTATCTGGAAAAACTGGAAAAACGGGAATTAATTGAGATACTGACAACGTTTGCGAAAAAAGATAACATGCTTGGCAGGTATCTGAGAGACCGCCAGAACCTTGCAACCAAAAATCCGGAAGGAGTTATTGGGAGCATCTATTCCGAGTTGGATGAGCTCTGGAGAGAATTGAAGAGCTCTGATTCTGATTTCTGGAGTTACGAAGGCGAAGAAGTGCCTGATTTTTCAGAGGTACAGGTTCGGCTGGAAAGTCTCCTTGATTCAGGTCATCCTGATGAGATACTTGATATCGGAAAAGAGCTCATGGATAAGTATAAAGAAATTGAGGAGTATGATGACGAAGGGGATGTAGGAACACAAATTTCCGGCTGCATGGATGTTGTATTTAGAGCTTTATCTCAGTCCTCTCTTTCTGCACATGAGAAAATGCTTTACGCCCTTGAACTTGAGCTAAAAGACGATTATAGCATTCTTAATGAACCTTCTATCTGGAGAGAAACCTATGCTCAGGAAGAGTGGAAGCTATTTGCAAAAGCCTTGAAAGCCCGATTGCAGGAAGTTGAAACAGAAACAGATATCCTGTATGAGTCATCCTGGGAACGAGATTATGTTGTTGACAGGCTTATCGATGCCCTGAGAAAAGCTGGGCTTTCTGAAGAAATTATTCCGATCTCCGAACTCGAAGCCGAAAGGACAGGTAATTATACAAGGCTTGTCAGAGAACTGCTCGATTTCGGGCAAAAAAAGAGAGCAGAAGAATGGATTTATAGAGGAATCAAAAAACTGAGGGAATATAAACCTGGCACTGCCTACGAACTTTTGCAAACCCTTATTGAAATTAAAGAGAATGAGGAAAACTGGTCTTTTGTAGCTGCTCTTGAGACTGAAGAATTTTTCAGATTTCCACAACTATCCAGCTATATTCGGATGCAGAAAGCCGCTAGAAAGATTGGGAAATGGAAGGAAATCCGAGAGGCTGCTCTCCAGTACTTGAGACGTGGAAAGTTGCCAGCCAATCAGCCCAAAACTACAGAAGAATTTTCAATCCTTCCTGGCATTCTTCCAAAAACAGGGCTGCTAGATGCGGAACCGTTAGAAAAGATTAAACCTCCTATCCTTGACCTGTTGATACAGATAGCTATTCAAGAAGATGAGGCTGACGAGGTAATTCACTGGTATGGAGAGCTTAAAAGTGGCAAAGGCGAAGCTGAAAAAACCAGAAGATTCACCTTGGAAGAAGAAATTGCAAATGCTGTAAAGGACAAATATCCTGAGGTTGCGATCGGAATCTGGAAAAACATTGCAGAAGACTTGATCTCCAAAACAAAAGTAAGCTCATATGAAGAAGCATCAATGTACCTCCGAAAAATAAAGGAGACATTGGAATCTATTGGAAATACTGAAGAATGGGAGGCTTATCTCAGGCAGATTCGAGAAGCCAACAGGCTCAAGAAGAAGTTGCTTGAAATTCTGGATCGGCTGGAAAAAACTCGAATTATTGGCAAGTGAAAAAAGAACAGAAAAAACTTTGCCTGGAAAATGGTTGAAAATGATATGCTCAGATTTATATATTTAAAATGACATAATTAAAAATAGGTTCAGGGTAACCTGGGCTTCAGACTAATTTAGACTCTAAATCTCGTATATGCTTTAAAAACACTGATCCAAAATACTGATCTGAATAGAATAACATAAGAAAAGTATAAAAAAGGTTGGAAAAATAAAGGAGCAATAAGATGCCAGCAAAAGTCAAGAAAGAAGAATGTACAGGCTGTGGAACCTGTGTAGAAGAGTGTCCTGTAGAAGCAATTATTATCGATGAGGACGAAGGTTGTGCGGTCGTAGACGAAGAAGAATGTGTAGACTGCGGAGCCTGTGAGGAAGTTTGCCCCATACAGGCTATAGAAGTCAAATAACCTGAAAAGGTTGAAATTATACAAAGTTTACTCTATTAACGAAAAATATTCAAAAGAGTGGGAGATAGTTAGGTAAGAATGGTCTAACAGCGCTTGAAAGCTGCTTCCCATTCTGATTTTCTACTATTTAAAGATCGCCGGTTTGCTCCGCTTGACGAGGGGAGGACTTTTGTTTCATATCCCATTGCTTTTATAATCGGTTCGTATTCTCCGGATTTTTTCCCGTTAAAAAGGACAAGTTTCAGGTTCGGAGCCATGTCTTTCAGTACTGAAAATTGGTTTATTTCTTCGTCCTTTATCTTTGTATCCTCGCTTCCTTTCCTTTTTCCGGCTTTGAAAACATCCCAGAGCCCTATTTTATTGCGCTTCAGAGTTTCAAGCCGATTTTGATAACTCATGTTCTGGAGGTCTTCTCCGATAATATTGCCAAGCAGCCTCCAGAAATCGTTGCCCGGATGACCGTAGTATTGATGTTTCTTGATAGAAACATCTCCTGGAAGAGACCCGAAAATCAGGATTTCAGTATTTTCGCCAACGACTGCTGGGAAACCTTGCTTTTTCATTGCTTAAATAAGCTGGAACTTAGATTATTTTAAGTTTTGGGGACGAAAAAGACTAAATTAGCTGAAAACTAAATTAGCTGAAAACTAAACTGATCAAAAATTAAACCGATCAAAAATTAAACCGATCAAAAATTAAACCGATCAAAAATTAAACTGATCAAAAATTAAACTGATCAAAAATTAAACTGATCAAAAATTAAACTGATCAAAAATTAAACTGATCAAAAATTAAACTGATCAAAAATTAAACTGATCAAAAATTAAACTGATCAAAAACTAAACTGATCAAAAACTAAACTGATCAAAAACTAAATTTGAGTTATTTGTTCGGACAGGTCTTTGTAATAGTTAATAAGTTCTTGACCCCAGACAAGGGCGCTTTTCTCAAAACTTATCATTTCATGGTTATAGTATCTTCCTTCCTTAGAGATCATGGACAGCGAGATAAAGCGATCTGTAACAATGCTGGAAGCAAGCTCAATTTTCTGGTCGCAGACAAAAAGGTGCGCATTTTCCATGTTTAAGAACTCTTTTACATCTGCCCTGTAGTCAGAAATTAGTCTTTCACATATCTGTCTTTCCAGGACAAGCGAGACCTCGATGCCTTTTTTTGCAAGGTCCAGGTAGAGGCTCGGATATCCAGGGCGGAAAATTGAAGAAATTTCCGTAACTGTTCTGGACTTGTAAAGAGGGTCCATAATCTCAGGAGGGTAATCAAAAATATGGGTTCTCTCAGGTAAAAGTTCCTTACAGCTACCAAGTTCTCCGATTCGGTCCAGCAAGTGAGGAGGAAGAGTCCGCAAGTTCTGCCTTGCCCAATAGTCATGGTTTTCGTCAAAGACCTGGAAAGTGGCGAGAAGAGGTTCCATTTTTGGGATAATAAGCTTTCCTTTTACAGAGAGACAATAGCTGTCTCCTTTTTGCACCAGCATCCCTTCTTTAAGCAGGATTCGGATCTGGGCCATTATTGGGCTAGAACTGACTTTAAGCCCTTTCTTAATTTCTTCAATTGTCTTTGGCCCATCCTTCAGGAGTAAAAGCAAATTTTTCCTCTTATCCGAAAAAAAAATTGTATCTATTAACTGAAGTTCTGTACTCATTCAATTTAGCCTCCGAAAAGGAAGTCTGAAGCGGTTCTGGAGCGTGATTGTGAAGACTTATGTCTGTACAAATTGCCTTATCAACTGGCTTACAAGCTGCTTTGCAAATTGCCTTATAAACTACTTTGCAAACCTGTTGCTTTGTTTATCAGTTAAGGCTGAACAGCATGGATTCCTGAAGAGCTTCGCTCTCGGCTGTACTAATAAAATTATCAATATATTGTTCGTTCTCGATTTGCCAGGCTCTAGACTTACAAAACTCTATTAATTCTTTTGCCCAGTTTATGGCTTCAGGTTCGGAACAGGACATGTATTCATAATAAAATCTCCCGTTGTTGTCAAAGAGAGAAATTATCATGCCATGGTCTGAGACCATAAGTTCAGCCAGCTTGACCCCGTCATTACAGACAAAAAGTTCGGTATTTTGCATTGTGGCAAGTTTTCTTACTTTCTTTTGATAATTCTGCATAATTTTTTCGAGTACTGACTCTGTGAAAATAAGGGTAACATCTGACTCCAGTCTTCCAAGCCTGGTGTAAAGTGGAAGGAACTCAGGCCTGTAGAAAGACGAAAATACCATCAGATAACGTGATGAGGAGAAGAAATTCAAAAGTTCCGTACTCGGCTCAAAAATCTGGCTAGGATCAGGTTCAACCAGCTTGCAGTCCTTTAAGTCTCCTATTCTGTCGAGGAGATACTTAGGAATTCCACTTAGATCGTGTTCGATCCAGTAATTGTCTTGTTCGAGTAAAGTAAGGACCTTGACAAGGGATTGGACTTTTTTAAAGACCTGGTCTCCCATATCTGTCAATTCGTAGTTGCCATTTTTTTGAATTACAAGGTCACTGTCTGTAAGCCTTTTGATCTGGGGTAAGATAGCCGTGGGAGAAACATCAAGAAGGGTCTTAATTTCTTCCATTGTTCTTGGTTTCTCTCCCAAGAGTAAAAGGAGGTCTCTTCTTTTCTGGGAACGAAATACTACATCTATTAACTCATGTTGCATTCAAACCACTTCTATCGCGTTTTGATATATTAATATGAAATCTACGTATCATGTGACACTAAAATCTCCACACAAAGACAGATGTAAATTCGAGTTTCATTCTGACTTTGTACGACCTGAATAGGAAGAAGCGTTTGTGCCATACATTGAGATTCGATATATCCATTTATATAAAAGAGTTTGGATTAATAATTTTAAACGTGAAGGCGTCTTAATAATATAATTCAAGTAGTCTTAAACTAATTCCTGATTATCCTAAAAACGGTAGCATTAGGTACACTTTGAAGTTGCCAGTATCTTAAATGGCAGAATAATCAAGTTATGTAAAGCTGAAAGATGACAGTATGATCATTGAAATTTTTGATAGGCTTTATCTGAATAATCACACTGTTTAAAGAACTTTGATATTTTTTCTCTTCCACGTATCTAATACCTGACTCTAATATTTTATTTTAGTAACTTGCTCTAATACCTCCTAACAACTTGCTCTAATGCCTCACTCTAATACCTCATTCTAACAACTTGCTCTAATGTCTCACTCTAATACCTCATTCTAACAACTTGCTCTAACATACCATTCTAATAACTCGTTCTGACAGCTTGTTCTAACAACTCACTCATCTAAAAGGCTAGATACCTTGTACTATCGAATTTCACTTCAAAAATTTAGTATCAATATCTCTGGATAAATGAAAGCGTAATATTTCAGGGTAAAAAGCTTCACAATTGATTCAAAATTTTAGACCCAATATTGCACTATAAAAACCGGGAAAAAATTTCCATCGGTTATGGTATATGTGATAATCTCCCCTAATAATGCTGTAAAGACGTGTCAGCATTAGCAGACACGAAATCAATCAAAAAGGAAAAGTTCCGGTGAAAAGAAAAAATTCTTTCGCTGGTAGATCCTGAGGATAATCTGAAGATAGAATTCTATAGAATGGATTATCTGCAGATTTTTCCAGGGCTGAGTACCTTCGAAAGAAATGATTTCACGGAGGTAAAGCCGGAACCTCACGACACCGAACATATCCGGGACTGCAGACCCGGTAACGGTAGAGACCTTTTTGCTAAAAACCAAGACGGAGGTTTAAAAATATGTTGGACTTTACAGAGGCAAGTCTGAAAAAAATTTTAACCAGATACAATGTGGCTCTGGAAAAGGCAATGACGCCTGAAGAAGCCGCAGAAGAAATCTATCCTAAGGACGAACTGATTTATCCGATCGCAAAGGCCATCTTCGAAGGAGAAGAAGATGACGTTATCGAGGGTCTCCAGGCCGCAATCGATGCAGGCAAGGACCCAATTGCTCTTATCGATGACGCTCTCATGGTCGGTATGGGCGTTGTCACAAGGCTCTACGATGAAGGTATAATCTTCCTTCCAAATGTCATGATGTCCGCTGACGCCATGCTCGATGGTATCGAATTCTGTAAGGAAAACTCCGAAACTGCTCCTGTGACCAAGGGTACCGTTGTCTGCCACGTCGCAGAAGGTGACGTGCACGACATCGGAAAGAACATTGTTACCGCTCTCCTCAGGGCAAACGGCTACGATGTAGTTGACCTTGGAAGGGACGTCCCTGTGGACGAAGTTATCAATGCAGTAATTGCAAACAAGCCCCTCATGGTTACAGGTACTGCACTCATGACCACCACTATGTATGCATTCAAGGAAGTTAACGACAAGCTCCTCGAGAAAGGATATAAGATTCCGTTCGCATGCGGTGGCGGTGCAGTTAACCAGGACTTCGTATCCCAGTTTGCACTTGGTGTATATGGAGAAGAAGCCGCTGATGCCCCCAAGATTGCTGATGCAATCATCGCAGGTACCACAGATGTCGCAACATTAAGAGATAAATTCCACAAGCACTGAGGTGAGTTAAATGGCAGCAAAAAGATACACTTCAATGGCATACGCAAGCGCAGACGAAATGACTTTCGGCGTATCCAAGTACCCTGTAAAGGCAGGTCTCGACCTCGAGATCGGTGCAGGTTACACAATTCCTGAAATTAACTACGCTCCGAGACCTGAAGCTGGGTCATCCAAAGAAAAACTCATAAAGGAATACCAGCGGATCACAACCGATATTATGGAAAGGATGGTCCAGGTCGGTTTTCCAGCAGTTATCCTTGAAACCGAGCACGTTCAGCAGATGTCCAACAACCCCTCCTGGGGAGCAGAAGTTGCACACGCCCAGAAAACCATCATGGAAGAATACCATGATGAATACGGCATAAAGTGTGCACTCCGCCACACTATCGGTGACATCCGTGAGAACAGGGATTTCCTCCAGCTCAGAGGCGACAAGTACTCTGTTTTCCTCGAAGCCTTCGAAGAATGTGCCAAAGCAGGTGCTGACCTTCTAGCCGTAGAGAGCATGGGTGGTAAGGAAGTTTTCGACTATGCAGTTCTCAGGAACGACATCGCTGGTATGCTATACGGTATCGGATGTCTGGGCTCCATTGATATGGAAATGATCTGGTCCGATATTGCAGCAATTGCAAAGAAAACCGGAACTGTAGCCTCAGGTGACACAGACTGTGCCCAGGCAAACACCGCAATGTTCATCGGCGGCGGACTGCTCAACAAGAACCTCGCCCACACCCTTGCAGTTCTTGCAAGAGCAATTTCTGCTCCCAGGTCCCTCGTCGCATACGAATGCGGTGCAGTCGGTCCAGGTAAGGACTGCGGATATGAAAACGTTATCATCAAAGCCATCACAGGTATGCCGATGACCCAGGAAGGTAAGACCTCCACCTGCGCTCACTCTGACGTAATGGGTAACCTCATTATGCAGTGCTGTGACTGCTGGTCCAACGAGTCTGTTGAGTACCACGGTGAATTCGGCGGTACAACTGTCCAGTGCTGGTCCGAAACTCTGGCATACGACTGCGCCCTCATGAATACCGCTCTTGAAACCAAGAACGAAAAAGTTCTCAGGGACCTCTTCATGCTCTCCGACAGGTACAGAGACCCACAGTCCTACGTGCTTGCATACGACAACGCATACAAGGTCGGCCAGGCAATTGTCAAGGACGGAGACAACATCTACCTCAGAGCAAAGAACGCTGCAGTCGAATGTTGCAACATTGTCAACGAAGGTGCAGCTGGCAAGCTCGAGCTCTCTAGGTTCGAAGCCAAAGCCCTCGCAGACGCAAAGGCAGCTCTCGAAGTTCTTCCAGACGACATGGACAAGTTCATGGACGACTGTCTTACAAAGTACAAGAGTGAAGTTAAAGTCTTCCTGCCGGAGAACTACGGCTTCTAAGCCGAACTCTCCGACTCTCTTTTTCTTTTTTTGATTTGTTCTGAATCAGCAAAATCTTAGTGTTTCTCGTAGTCTTTAATTTGTTTTGTATGTTATTTTTCATTCCTCCTATTTTCTGCTCCTGTATAATTCAATTTAACTTTACACGTGAGCGCTTGCATTTTTAATTTACAGAGTTTATACTCACAAGCTTTCTCCACTTGATCATACCGCAACCGTTTACCCGCAACCGTTGGGCCGCAACCGTTGCGCCGGTTGATCACGCCGTCGCGATGTTTTAGATTTAGCAGTGATTTTCGGTCAAGCCTTTTTGAAAAGGCTTGTGATCACGCCTATAGGGTCAGAGGATAAGTTTTTCAAAATCTAAACGTTACTTAAGTTTTCGGTCAAGCCTTTTTTGAAAAGGCTTGCGGTCAAGCAGTTTTTTCAAAAGGTTTGCGGTTAAGCCTTTTAAAAAAAATTGCTTGAGAACTCAGGGATAACTATTCTGATGTTTGATAAATTAATTAAAAAGAAAAACAGTATAAAGTAACATGTAAGATAAATTAAGTAGCGTAAGTCTAAATATCGTAAAAATAATTCTAAGGAATAAATTACATTCATAAAGAATAAGAATATATCTAATTTAATAATTACATAGAAAAAAAGAAAAAACATATATATATGGGAGAACTATCTATAGTTAGTAGCGTGGGACAAAAAAATATACGAACAGACCAAAAACCGTGCCATCAATGAGGAGTTTAAATAACTCTCCCATGTTACTCTTTCTTCTTTTAATTTTAAACTCTTAAAATAATCCAGTTTTAGGGTAGTAAGTTTTTTGTAGATGGAAGTTTTTTCAGCAATTTCGCAATAGTTTCTAATTTTGAATTGTTTCTAATTTTGAATTGTTTCTAATTTTGAATTGTTTCTAATGTGAATTGTTTCTAATGCTGAACTTTAACCTTTTTTTTCAAGAAAGAACTCCTAATGGTTGTATACGGAACAGTCACTTGAGGTGATCAGTTTTACGGATGTTCAGTTGTTCTACATCTCCTGAGGTCTTACTCGAATTTATTCGAGAAGTTATCGAAGATATGGAAGATACAGAAATAAAATCGAGAGATTGCGAAGACTTGCCAGAGAATTGGACGGACCTCGTGCTGCAAGAGAAAAGCTTGAAAAAAAATTTAACAGGAAAAATTTGTGAAAAATCTCTCCTGTTTCTGCAATATTCCTCTGCAAATCCGGCTGAGTGAAGAAATAATCAGGAAAAACCATAATCATTTTGCAATGAGGCTTTTCAGATATTTGAAAAGGGCAGCATGGTCTTCTAGCACGAGATCTGCATGTTCTATCTTTTCAGGCTCAAGCATACTCGCAACTGCAACACAATAAAGCCCTGCTCTCTTGGCAGCAGTTATCCCCAAAGGTGCATTTTCAATTACTATGCACTCATTCTTTGTCAGGTCAAGTTTCTCAAGGGCTTTGAGGTAAGGGTCAGGATTCGGTTTTCCACGTTCAAGGTCACTCCCGGTAATTATGACATCAAAATAGTTAGAAAAATACTTATTGACAATTTTGTTTACTGTATCATTGTGTGACCCTGAAACCAGAGCAAGTTTGAAGTGTCGTTTCAATACCTCAAGGCAATTCATAATACCTTCATAAGGCTTTATCCGGTCAAATTCCAGGGCCTCCCGCTTCTTTTCAGGCAGTTGCTCTAAATGCCAGGGTTCAGGCTCTTTTCCGGCCTTTTCGAAAATTAATTCAATTAATTTTTTGTTGTTTGAGCCTTCAAGTTCATAAATATCTTCCCTGGTAATGTTAATACCAACTTCCTTAAAGGTTTTAACCCAGGCTTCGGCCTGGAAAGGCATGGAGTCCACAAGCACTCCATCCACATCAAAAATTATTGCTTTTAACATCTATTCAATAGATTGTTATAATCTATAATAAATATTATGAAAATCGAAGTTTAGTAAAATCTCTATATAGATATATATTAGGCTGTGATGGCTTTATTATTTTTGGGTTAATCTCTTTTTTACTTTCTTTTTGAATACTTATCATACAGGATTCCCCCCAACCAGTACCCTACAAGGGCAAAAATGAGTGTGCCTGGAGCATAAATTGAAAGCCCTAACCCCTTAACGGAAAGAAATACATTAAAAAATAAAATATAGGAAATTAAGAAGATAAGAAATCCAATTATCTCGGCGTGTATTTTTGCTGGTTTCAAGTTTTACCTTACCTTCCTCTTCCAAACTTGTAAATCTGTGAATCCTGAAATCAAGCTTTTTGAAAAATACTTGACCAAAAAACTTCTCATTTTTCTTCCGTTTTCTTACCTTCTTCCCCTTCTTTCTTGAAATTAAGAGAAACGGAGTTAATGCAGTAGCGTTTTCCGGTTGGTGCAGGACCGTCTTCAAATACATGACCTAGATGACTTCCGCAGCGGGAGCATACTACTTCTATCCTGTTCATGAAATAGCTAGTGTCCTCTTTAAGCCTTACCTTGTCACTGGAGATTACATCGTAAAAACTTGGCCAACCGGTTCCGGATTCGAACTTGGTGCCCGAGGAAAAGAGTTCTTGCCCGCAGGCAGCACAGGTGTAAACTCCTTTTTCCTTGTTATAGTACAGATTGCCGGAAAAGGGACTTTCCGTACCTTTCTTTCGCAGGACGTGATATTGTTCAGGAGTAAGTACTTTTTTCCATTCTTCTTCAGATTTTTCACCCACTTTCTGTTCCATTTGTGAACCCCCTTTGTATATGATTTAGTTGTTCCAGCGATATTACTATTTTTTGAGTCCTTTATATTTTTTGCAGCAGTCTTTGAAGTTATCGTTTTTAAACAAATTAACCCTGGAAAGTTTACTCTGCCTTTTTATTTTCTAGTGCATCGATTCCAAAGTATGTCAGAAATGAATTTTTTGAAAACCACTGAAAGCACGGAAGACACGGAAATCAGTAGTAAAGGCGTGTTTCTTCCGTGCTTTCCATGGTTTGTAATATCCAGATAGAATCACATGCGACAGGCTGCGTTCTGTTTTCCCTCCGGAATTTGGATTGGGGCAGGTCTGCTATGGAGCGGTTAAAGCCAAAAAAGAGCCCATTGAGCGTGGGAAAGTGCTCATCAAGATAGGTTTTGGGCTCTTTATTCTGGTTCTCATAATCTTCAAGCTCTTTTTCCAGTATAAGCCGATTTGAAAGCTCAATACTTTAATCTGGCCTATTTAAGGCTATATACACTTAAAAGCCTTTAAGAAATATAGTTTTTAGCTCTTTCTTGACTTATTCATTCAGAGAAGGCTTGTAATTCCTTTCTTTCTGTAATGCCGTAACTTACAGTTATTTCCAGTAAAAATACGGCTAAAGAATAGTATTTTTGGACAGAGCTCCCTGTAAGTATTTGCCTGCAAGATCTCATCTAAAAAAGTTTTTAATATTTTGGATAACAATTTTCATTTGAAATTTTCGTTTAGTGGTATAAATGGAGCTTTCACAATACATAGCCAGGGGAGATTATACATGCTCCTCACCAAAATTTGCGGTTTTTAGGAAGGTTAATTGGATTTTAACCTGAAAAGAAATGGTAATTTTTTTGGAAACACTACTATCTTAGTTAATTGTCTGAAAAAAGGAGGAATAAGTTCCAGTTTGGTAGTGAATTTAAGAGGACCCTATTACTCTTATTCAGTTAAAAACTCCGAGGTAAGGCATCAGTTCTTATGCTGCTCTTTAAAACCCTGATTCAAAATGAGCTAGAATAAAAACTCGAAGAAAACATACTATGAGTATGTACTCCATGACTCCGCTCTTCGCTTCTATCAGGATATGAGGGTGCCTAAAAGGAACGATGTCAAAAGAAAAGGGACAAAGGTATGAGGGAGATAGAGATATGACCGGAAATGAGAAGGGAATGAAAAAACGGCTTGAAAGGGCAGGAAAAGTAAGATGGGAAAAAATATCGATTGGGAAAATGAAAGGAAAAGTGAGCGTAACCAAGCCTGCAGGGACTTCTGTTTTTCTCCTGGGAATCCTATTGCTGGCTGTGGTGATGGCTGAAAGCGGATGTACGGACTATGATTGCGAACGTGGCTCAGGAAATGTGGAAACTATAACCCGTAGCATTGAACCTTTTCACAGCTTGGATTCACGTATTTCAGGAAACGTATTTATTGAGCAAGGGGACAGCAGCCTTAGAATCGAAGCAGAAGATAACATCCTGCCCCTCCTGGAGACCAGCGTGGAAAACGGAGTTCTGGTAATCAATGCGAAAAAATGCATCCGCCCCCAGAAAACTATTAAGATCTATGCAGGGATGGAAGAAGTCCGGAGCCTTTCCCTCAGTGGCTCGGGGGATATTATAGGAACTACGCCGATTGATTCCGAAAACCTGGATCTCGCAATCACAGGTTCAGGTAATATCAAACTGGAGACAAATGCCAGCTCTCTGAAGAGCCTGATTTCCGGTTCTGGGGGTGTCCTCCTGAAAGGCAATACCTCTTCACATGAAATAAATATAGAAGGTTCGGGAAGTGTTGATGCTCCTGAACTCAGGACCGAGATGACCAGAGTAAGTATCAGGGGTGCGGGAAATGCAAATGTCTACGCGGACCGGAAACTTGACACTAATATAAGCGGAAGTGGAAATGTATTCTATGGAGGGGACCCGGATGAGTGCAACACGCAGGTTTCAGGCAGCGGCAAAGTCACAAATAAAGGCAGATAAATTAAAAGCAGATAAATCATCAAGTAAATAAATTAAATAAATCATTGGATAAAAATTCGTTAATGATTTTTAAATTAAATTATTCATTTCAATTTTTGCTGAATTTTACTCGTGCCTTAGTGAGTCTATAGGCTTCATTTTTGCGGCTTTTCTTGCAGGGTAGACACCTGAGACAAAACCTACGAAAACAGCCACGAAGAACCCGGCTGCAATGAGGCTGAACGGAAAGACGACAGGCAGTTTGAGGAGAGTTTCAACGCTGTACGCACCTGCTATTCCTACCGTACTACCAAGGAGTCCTCCGAAAACTCCTAGCAGAATTGATTCTATCATGAAAAGGAAAAGAATGTCAAAGCCTGTAAATCCAAGGGATTTGAGCACTCCTATTTCCCTTGTCCTTTCAGTTACGCTTACGAGCATGATATTCATGATCCCTATCGAGCCAACCAGCAGCGAGATTAGCGCAACGGCTGTCAGGAAAGAACTTAGGGCTGCTGCCATCATATCTGTCTGTTCAAGTACTTCTGCCTGATTGAGGAGATAATAAGGTCGCGAATCTTTATCTTCAAATTCCCTTTCGGAAATACCGAAATTTCGGGCAAGGCGCTTGTCAACTTCATCAGCTGTCCCCTTAACCGTTGCAGGGTCATCAGCCATTGCAAAAACCCCACCATAATCTTTTTCACCAAGAATCTCGTTCATGACATCTATCGGGATAATAACGGCTTCGTTATCGTCATATGCCTGGATAACAGTGTTTTCCGGGTTCTGAATTATTGCCTTAACTTTAAAGGTCTTTGTAACTTTTTCATCTTCTCCAACTCTGAAGGTTATGTTTATGGAGTTCCGAGCCGAGATGTTTCTGTCGAATTTCTCGTTTGCAACCTTGTATCCGATAACCGCCACGTACCCATCGTTGTCAGTGATAAAGTCTCCTTTCTGAAGTTTTGTGTTTGCCACTTCATCATAAGATTTGCCGACTCCGCTAACTAAAATGTTTTTGGTTTCGGACATGTACGTGACTTCTGCAGTTTGTGACTTCAAGGGCGAAACTCCCAAAATCCCGGGTGTGTTCTCAACGATCTTCAATTCATTGTCATAAAATATCTTGGGTTGCATTCCCTGAATATAAATGAAATTCGATCCTATATTAGTCACTTCGTTTGTAAAATGCTGGTTGAAGCTCGCTCCGAGAGACACATTTGCAATTACGGCTGCAACTCCTATGACGATTCCAAGCACTGTTAGGGTCGAACGCAGCTTTGCACTTTTAATGCTTCCAAACGCGAGTTTTCCTGCACTGAAAAGGGGGATCATAAATGTAACTCCTTTTTACAGATTTTATAGGGAAAGGCTGGAGGAAGTGTAGAATTATGGATCCGGATGAAATTGATTTTCTTAAACTTTCTTTAAATGAATTTCTCAACCATATAAATTCTACTGAATGAAGTATATGACTCAGTAATCAGTTCGATAATTTTTATAAAAACAATTTTATATTATTAATTAGAGCCTTCTAGAATCTGGGCTGAGATTCTCTACTGTCAATAAATATCAAATAAAAGTGTCAAGAATAGTGCTGGAGCATCCTGAATACTATTCCAAATTAGGGTTCAGGCAGGCAAATACCCTGGGAATGACAGATCTTTTCGGTGCATCACGTTGAAGCATTTATAGCACTGGAATTAAAGAAAGGAGTGCTTGAAGGTGGAGCTGGGATTATATGACATTCAGATGAGTTTTTGAGATCCAAAAAAGAAATATGGCATCTAAAATATGGAGTCTAAAAGAGTGGAAAGAAAGCCTTAAAATGAGCAAAATCAATTAAAAAGGTAATAAGAAGTAAAAGAGAATAAGGTAAGAAATTCAAAGAAGCGGGATCAAGCTTGACTCACCTCTTCTTAACTCAGAACCGGAAAGAGGGGAACCCGAGACCAATTTTCCGAGTTCTCTTGCTTTTTCAAGTAACTTGGGCCTGAATGAGACTTCAAGATTATCAGTGCCAGCTACAATAACGGTTTCCAGTACATCAAAGCCGAGATAGTAAAGAAGGCCGGCTGTGTATTCAAAATATGGTTTGAAGGCATCCCTATCCGAACTTCCCTGAGAAAAAACAAGGATTAATTTTTTATTATCAAGTCTGCTTGAAAAATCAGGTTTTAAGAAGGCTGTCAGGCGGTCAATTAAGAGTTTGGTCTGGGCAGTCATCTGCCACATGTAAACAGGAGAACCGAGTACAATAGTGTCTGCAGCCAGGATTTCTTGGTAAAGTTCCTGCATGCCGTCGTCTATTGCACAGCAGCCTGATTCCCGACATCTGAAGCAGGCGTCACAACCTTTGATGTTTAGAGAAGCTAGGTTGTAAATTACTTTTTCTGCACCGTTTTCGGCAGCTCCATCGAGAATTGCATTTACAAGCTTTGCAGTGTTTCCATTAATACTAGGACTACCAACTAATCCAAGAATTTTGATGCTAGAACCCCCGTTTGAACGTTTAAAAAATTCAAATTTCAACAGAATAACAAAAGTATAAATGTTCAATCTCCATAAAAAGATTTCTCTTGCTGAACTAAATGTATAAGTTTCTCTGAGATTTCGGCTGAAAACAGAAAGAGGACAATGGAAGATAGAAAGACAGCAGAGGAAGAAAGTAGGCCGTTTCATAAATCCATCAGGAAAATGATAACGGAAAAGAGAAAAAGAAGGGTGGAATAAGAAAAGAATGAATTAAACTAAAAGAAGATAAATTAAATAAATTAAGTTCAAAGAAAAAAATTAAACAAATTAAACTAAAAGGAAATAACTTAATTAAAAGGAAGTAAACTAAAAGGAAATAACTTAATTAAAAGGTAGTAAATTAAAACGAGATAAATTAAAACGAGATAAATTAAAACGAGATAAATTAAAAGGAAATAGAAAAAAGCCAAAAATTTGGTTTTTTCCTGTCATTTCTGCTCGAGTTTAGTTTTCGAGCCACTTTCTCTTTAGCTTAATTTCTTTTTCCTTTTAAAAGGGTAAAAGCTCCAAGCCCCGCAAGAATCACTGTAAGAGTTTTAAATCCGGAAATTACAGACTCCTTCTCTTCTTGCTGTGTTTGAGGCAGTCCTTTATATGTATCGTAGTTGAAAACCGAGACTCCCATAAAAGCCGAATCATTCGAGTAATAATCTGCTAGGCCGGTAAAAAGTTGCTGTATTGAATATTTATCCTTAAAGCCTTCTTCCACAGAAATTTCTATTATTCCTCTTGAGCCAGCACCTCTTATTTCTCCCATTTCGAGGGCAATGGCGTCAACGATACCTGAAACGGAATTAAGTTCTTTAGTTTCGCTGGGATAAGCCCTGATAATGAAGGAATTAACAAAAGGAGAGATTTCCTTGATTTGCGATGCAGTATAATTTAGCGGAAGGCTAGCTGAGATGGACACATTTTCTTTTGCTTCTTTATTGGCTACTTGAAACAGTGTTCTGTAATCTATTGTGCTTTCTTTAGAGCCTTCCCAGGTAGAAGAGTTTACGTAGATAACAATCCCATCAAAGGGAGCAAGGGACTTTTCGTTATAATCAAGTACTGTATCCAGAGAGTTCTTACAGAGGTCATCAGTTCCTTTTTTTGTACAATTTACGTCTTCCAGGAGCACGGCATCTATGGAAATCCCTTTTTCATGTGCCATCTTTACAAAGCGTTCATACTGCCATACGTCTTCGCTGTTTACGCTAAGGAAAATCGTATCTATGCCTGAGGAGTTCAATTCATTTACAAGGTCAGAGAAATCGAACTCGTACGGGGAAGAAAGTCTGATTCCGGAAATTCCTATATAGTATTCAGAAAATGGGCGTTCCGAAGTACCGGTCTCGTTCAGAGTCATTTTTTTCTGAGCCTGCGAAACTCCCTCGGAAGCAGATTCTTCGGAATTTGGTTCGGATTCAGCTGTGTTTTGAGGCTTGGAAATATTTTCAGATCTGTTCTTATAACTATACTTAATGTTATCTTCAGAGATGTTTTCAGAGTTATTTTCAGAAATACTTTGTTCAGAGGTACCTTCTGAATGATTTTCCATAGAGTCTTCAGAATTATTCTTATAAATGCTTTCTGAAGAAACTTTGCCTTCTTCCTGAGCTGAAATTATCTTTACAGTCGGTTCGGTTCCGATAAATTTCCGAACCAGCACATAATCGGCTGCCATGTAGCCTGTATTCTTTGAGGAGTCCTTGTAAGAAGCGGTATACAGGTAAACATGCATTGGGATATTGGTTACGGAATCATTTGAGGCAAAGTCCATTTTCGGATCACGAGCTCCGTTTTTAAACCACGATACTTTGCGAGTATTATTCTCCTCATACCAGGCAATTCCCGAGACATACCATTCCCCTTCAGGAACATCGACGTCAGTAAGATCATAGAGATTGTTTTTTTGCTTCCTGTAAATTGTTTCCAGGTCCACCTGCCTTTCGTTGGCAAGCTCGGTCTCATGCTTGATTTCATTTTTTTTGCTGTCTATCTGGTCTATGAAACCCTGCTGCAATACAGGTCCTCTATTGTCCGTACCTGTGGTGACTTTCATTCTTTTGACCACAAACATAGAATTGATTTCAAAACTTTTTTTGCTATATATCATAGAGGAGTCATAGGCGTGAACCTTAGGAGCTGAGACATTACAGATCCCGTTTTTAACCTCAACCAAACCTCCTCCAGCACTTTCAGCGTTCCAGTCCAGCTCATTAAGATTATTGCCCTCAAAATCATCAAAAAAGTCAAAAGTTTTTTCTCCACTACTTACGGCTTCAACCCCTGGGTTCCCATACCTCATGAGGACTTTAACGGTTTGGTTCGCAGAGAGAGACTGAAGCCTGACCCAGATAAGAGCATCTTCGTTTTCAGGATCCCAGGTCTCAATCCAGTAGTTGAGTGTTCTATCTCCTGAGGAGAATCGAAGGTCAGAGCCGTCACTTTTTGCCTCTGAAAAATTGAAATTCGAGGAGTCCAAAACAACAGCGACAGGGTACCCTTGCAGGTCTTTACCTGCATTCTCGGTAATTAGGATTTCCTTGGAGCAACTCCATGAATTATCTTTTGTGGAAATACCCGAAGTGCCGCTCGTGGCAGCCAGGGCACAGTCTGTTAATAAAAAGATAAGAACTATAGAGAAAATTACACATGGAATAGATCTTTTTGTTATCATTAGAAGCCTCTCGTAAGCTCTTTATTAAACCCGATTGAACATTAGTCTGAATATCTTAATAGGTAGTGGTTATTTACCTGAAAAGAATAAACCTTTTCATAAGTTCTTGTCTAAAATAATAAAGATAATAATATTAGTAAAACAATAATAAACTCAAAAAGGAAAGAGTTTAGAAAAAGATAAATTATAACATGAAATCCGAAACAGTAATAAAGAATCTTTACAATTACAGTTCCGATGACTCTTCTATCCAGCACCGAACTGAAAAAACTTATACAGGCAAAGCCTCCCTTGCTTGAAAATGCCATTGATATAGAAACCCAGACTCAACCTAACGGACTTGAACTTACCCTGAAAGAAGTGAAAACAATAGAAGGTTCTGGGGCCGTGGATTTTGATAACTCTGAAAGAAAGCTTCCGGATGGGAAAAACCTTGAATTCGGGAATGATGGTTGGATTCACCTGCCCGAAGGAATTTATAAGGTACTTTTCAATGAGATTGTGAATATTCCCATGAACCTTGCTGCGATTGCAAAACCGCGGTCAACCCTTATCCGCTGCGGAGCTACTCTTGAAACCGCAGTATGGGATGCAGGATACAGTGGTCGCAGCGAGTCGATGCTGGTGGTTTACAACACTGCAGGTTTCAGGCTGAAAAAAGATGCCAGAATTATGCAGCTTTTATTCTATACTCTGGACGGTGAAGTAGAAAATGGGTATTCAGGGATTTATCAGAACGAAAATATAAAATAAGTTATCAAAAAGCATATAAGTTATTCTAAACTTTTTCAATCTTTTAGTCTTTTTAACCTTTTAGTCTTTTTAACCTTTTAGTCTTTTTAACCTTTTAGTCTTTTTAACCCTTCTAGTCTTTTTAACCTTTTAGTCTTTTTAACTTTTTGATCTATTAACCATCTGATCTTTTTTAACATTTTTAAGTTTTTTGATCGTTTTAACTATTTTAATCTTTTCATCTATTTTGGTCTTCTTTTTAATTAATTTATTTTATCTAGTTTGCCCTTGAATTTTCCTCTTTCGATTTTAAATTTTTCAGTCTTGAGTTCCCGAAAATCTAACTCGTGAAAAGTGAGCAAAAGAAATTCTGATATTTAGTTCCTTAGAGAATATACTGATAAAGTTTATATCCTGTAATTCGAAATATGCAACCTATGAACACTATAGGTAAATCCGTAAGGATGGAACGTATATTCAATCGAAATACAGGTAATGCAATTATTATTCCTATGGACCACGGAGTAGGTGCAGGTCCAATTAAAGGGCTTAAAAATCTTCAGGAAACTGTAAACAAGGTCGCAGAAGGTGGGGCAAATGCCGTACTCGGGCACATGGGGCTTGCAAAGTACGGACACCGTGGGTACGGGCATGATGTGGGTCTTATAATACATCTTTCAGCTTCAACTTCTCTTTCTCCTGATCCGAACCATAAGGTTCTGGTAACAACCGTGGAAGAAGCTATAAAAGTCGGAGCCGATGCCGTATCAGTTCATGTAAATGTCGGAGCTGAAGACGAGTATGAAATGCTGCAGGGACTAGGTTACGTGGCAGGAAAGTGTGACGAATGGGGAATTCCTCTCCTTGCAATGATGTATCCGCGTGGGAAAAAAGTTCGTTCTGAATATGATGTGGATGTCGTAAAACATGCAGCCCGAATCGGAGCCGAACTTGGAGCCGATATAATCAAAACAAACTATACCGGAAACCCTGATACTTTTAAAGAAGTAGTTGAAGGTTGCCCTGTGCCCGTGATCATAGCAGGTGGTCCAAAAATGGATTCTGAACAGGAACTGCTGGAAATGATCGAAGGGTCTCTCGAAGCCGGAGGAAAGGGAGTTGCCATAGGAAGAAATGTTTTCCAGGCACAGGATCCTACAGGCCTTGTCCGAAGAATTGCAAAAGTGGTTCATGAAGGCGTAAGCGCGGAAGAACTATCGAAGTTAGGTAAGTAAGCCTGAAGGTTGAAAAGCTTGATGTAAGAATTCAAAGCTAAAATTTAATCTGAAGGAACAAGCGGAATTTAAGTCGGAATCGAAAGAATAAGGTCAGGAGGTCCAGTTTCACTTTTATGAGTTTCACCCTTTCCAGTGGAAATAAACGGGTTGAAATTTTTTATACAGATCTCCCTTCCAAATATTATGATAAACGCACCATATATAACAGGGTGTGAATATGACTCAAGATGTATGAATATGACTTAGATGTATGAATAAGACTTAATAATTGTGAATAGGACTTGAGAATCCTTGAAAAAGAAAAAATTCGGGTTAAAAACCTTAAAATTTATACTCTAGGTCCACTACTATTAACATAGTTTATTAATCATAGCTTGCTACTTCCTAAATCATAGCTTGCTATTTCCAAAACTTTACTCTAATATTTAAATACAACTTCTTTTAATTTTAAAGATTTTGCCTTAAAGTTTACCTCAGCTAAATCTTCTTTTAAAATTAAACTTTTAAAGTCTTATTTTTAAGAATTCTGTTTAAAGTTTCTTTAATATTTCCAAAAATTCAGTCTTCTTTTTTGGAATTAATATCTTTAAAATTTGTAGTTTTATTCTTTTGTTCTTACAACTCTAAGTTATAATCTTGTAAATAACTATCAGAAACATTATTTTAAGAGCAAATTACCTCAAAGTCATTTCACGTGCTAATGTAGAACGAATGATAAAAGAAAAAGCACAGGATGATAAACGAGAAATTGCAGAGTAAGAGAAAATGTGTTTTACTTGGCATGAACTTTTTTCAGATACTTTCGCTTTTGCTTGAAAAAGCCTGAGTTAAACTCGGGTATATATATTTCAGGAAAAACCGACCGTTAATCCATAGATTCCAGTGGAAATAAGGGGGTACTGGAATTATCAGTAGTGAAAATTAAAAGGTGAGAGTTAATGCGAGTAAGAAAACAAATATTTGAGCATAGTAAGCGAACTATAAATGGATTGTATAAGAAAGAATTGGACATGAAAGTACTTTAAAACTTTTAAAAATTGGCATCAGAAATAAAATAAATCAGTTTTCACATAAATATTAAAACTTGAGAAACAAATTCAAAAAATATATAGAAATATAACAAAAAAGAAAAAAGTAAACTAATTAATAGTTGTAAAAAAATTAACTCGTGAAATTCTCCAGTGGAAACAATGGGGTTCCTCTTAAAGAATAAAAGCAGGAATATGTGTGGTTGAAATAAAAATCAATAGCGTTAAGCCTTTAGTTGCCTGATATGAAGGTTTACTGAAATGGTTTTTGTGTTTGATTTAACTGCTCAAATGCACAAGTCTCATTTAAGACTGGATCTTTGAGAATAAAATCAAATTTTCGAACGAAAAATAAAAATGTGGAAATTAAAAATCAATAAAAGGAACAAGGTCACAACCTGTACATTTCAGGCACATGGTTTTTGCAAGCCCTGGATCGAGCCCGTATTTTTTGAGTATTTCGGCTTCAAGCTTTGCAAGCTTTAAAAGGCGGTCAGAGGACGGACGTTTCATAAAGCAATCTCCTGCTCTCAGAGGATGTGGGTTTATCGGTCTCAGAATAGGAATCACTCCCATTTGCGCAAGGGCCTCGACTCCATCTCTTACAGAATCGTCACTTTCCCCAAGCCCTATTATAAAATTACTGAAAACTCGGTTTTTTCCGAAAACATCCACAGCTTCCCTTAGTCTATCCAGAATATAATCAAGGGACAGATCTCCACAAACTTTTTTGAATATTTTTCTGTCCATAGTTTCAACATTGTACTTTACTTCAGAAGCTCCTGCTTCATAGAATTTTCTGGAACACCCTTCTGTAGGGTACACCGAAACTCCAATGGGAACATCGTACTTTTTGAGAGCAGGAAGCAGTTTGAGCACACGCTCAACCTCTCCTTCTATTGAGGTTTCAACGCCTGAGGTAAGGGAAATAGCTTTCAGGTTTCCTGCCTGCAAAACCTCCTCAACTATACTAAGAACCTCTTCCTCACTCTTAACATGCCCCTGCAACTTAGGCACAGGACAGTATTTGCAGTCAAACACACATCTTTCACAAAGGGTTATAAAAGCTTGATCAGGACAGTGTGCAGGGGCACGTTCAAGTTTCCCCCGTACCAGCTCTTTTCCTTGGTAAAAGACTCCAACATTTCCTTCACCTTCAACTTTCAAAATTGAAAGTGCGGAGTCTTTGTTTATGCTGAGTCTCACCCGTTTTTCTCCAGACCTGAAAAAAACCGAACTCGTACCTGCCCCCGGACCCGCAGTCGAACCTCGAGCCCGTGGGATAAGTGAGGAATCTACGGAAACCGAACCTATTGAAATAAGGAAAGCCTTTATTTCCGGCGTGATTAGCTTGCTTTGCATGCAAATGCTCCTGAGTGTGATTATAACGTGACCACAAGGTATTTTAAAAGTAATTATCAAGCGACTACTAAGTGACCGTAAAATTAATACAAGAGACCGATCACTAAGTGATTCCAGGACAAAAAGTGATTCCAGGATAAATCTAGTTCTGCAGCTTCTTTATTTTCTCTCATCTTTACTAAGGAATATATAAATTATTCTGTTGATATAAATTAAATTGTTTTTAGCTAATTCAATACCAGAAGAAATTTCCAGATCTTACCTTAACCCTTGCTCTAGGGAATCTCATCCTAATTTTTGCCTTAAATTTATCCCCTCAAATCTGAAAATTAAGGTTAGACAGATACTTCATTTTTTCTTTCAAACTGATTTTTTCACATATATCCAGGAAAACATTCTTTCACATAGATTTATCAATCATACCTCAGTTTTGTATGATGAAATAAGGTGTGGAAGCCCCACTTATACAGGCATAAAATAATGTTATAACAGTCGTATAAACTTGTTAGGATGGACTGAAATTATAATGATATGTTAATATCAAGATAATTGCATAACATTCTGTGCTAAAAATATTATATACTGTAAGCGCATAATATGAATTGCGTTCT
The DNA here is from genome assembly GCF_002287235.1 of Methanosarcina spelaei. Classification (GTDB taxonomy): domain Archaea; phylum Halobacteriota; class Methanosarcinia; order Methanosarcinales; family Methanosarcinaceae; genus Methanosarcina; species Methanosarcina spelaei. The sequence goes on along the minus strand of NZ_LMVP01000157.1, from coordinate 15,822 downwards.
CATCCCTTTAACACCCCATTCATTAATATCTACTCCACAGGTAAGGGGATAAAACGGAAAGAGAATTAACCAAAACTCGCAACCCGTGAGTCTAGTACCTCAGTATCTCTTCCCACATAAACAAAATCTCTTAAAGCCGTTCAGAACTTCCAGGTTCTTTGATGAGAACGCAATCTATTTTTCAATATTAAAATCATATTGTTGGTCTTCTTTCTAATAACTTAACATATCACCTGCTTTCGGCAGGTCGACATAAAAATCCATTCAATTTTTCTATTGATATCGTTTTTTTTAGAACTTTTGATATTTAATTTAAATCAAAAATTACTAAATGTTAACCATAACATAATTAATATATATTTATAATATATGAGATAAAAGACAAATCATGCTAGATAGATAATCCGCAAGATGCTGTTTTTTAACTTAACCTACAAAAAATAACAATTAAGAATATTTAGATGTTGGAATGTGCTTGCTGCCGAATGTAGGATATCATATTGACTGTCCTTGTTATGGAAACAACTTACTTAGATCATCTTGTTTGAATTTCCCCTTGAATACTCTTCTTGATTCAGGGCACATGTTGTCCAGATGCGGCCGGGCGAAAAGTTAAAACTTTCTAAATTCATCCTCATCAGTAATTGAAAAACAGCTTTTCATCTATAAATTGACCTTGTTGACCCACAAATTGAGCTACAACCGTTTACCCGCAACCGTTACGCCGGTTGATCACGCTATGGGTTTGGGGATAAGTTTTTCAAACCCAAACGTTACTGGAGTTTTCGCTCAAGCCTTTTTTAAAGGGTTTATGATCACGTCGTCATGACGTTTTATATTTAGTAGTGGTTTTCGCTCAAGCCTTTTTTTAAAAGGCTTACTTTACTCTGCTGATCCGAGTGGCACTGTCAATTTTATATATATCTTAAAATAGATTATACTTCTCGACCGTCTAAAAAACAATTTCATTATTGAAAAAAGGAGAGAGACATGAAAGTCATGATCATAGGAGGTTTTCTTGGAAGCGGGAAAACAACCACTATACTGAGAATCAGCAGGCAGCTAAGTAACGCAGGGAAAAAGATTGCAATTATTGTAAACGAAATAGGGGAAATCGGGCTTGACGGGGATATTCTTTCAAGGCCTGGCATTGTAACCGAGGAGCTTACAAGCGGCTGCATTTGCTGTACACTCAGGATAAGCATGCAGTATACCCTTCAGACCCTTGAGGAAGAGTTTATGCCTGACATTGTCATTATCGAACCGACAGGAATCGCCTTTCCTGGTCAGATACGGGACGAAATCGAAACAATGGGACTCTCTGAGCTATCTTTTGCCCCAATAGTAACCCTTATAGACCCTGTCCGGTTCGGGACCGAGGCAAAAGAAATCCCGAAGTTTATAGAGACGCAGATAAAAGATGCTGAAATTCTCTGCATAAACAAGATTGATGTAACACCTGTAGAAACTGTCCTGGCTGCTGAGAAAATGCTCTATGATATAAACCCTGAAGCTCAGCTTCTCAAATTCTCTGCAAAACATCAAGATGATCAATTCGAAAAGTTGCTTTTACTTCTCGATGTACCGGGATTTAAAAAGCCTTCCCGGGAAAAGAAAAATTCCATTGAGCTTTCTGAAGTTTCGGCTTACTCAGTTCTCTATACACTTGGATCACAGGATTTCAGTCCTGAAGAAAGTGCATGTTTCGTAGAAGAAAACCTTCAGACCATTCAGGACATGATTCGGAAAATTAACCCTGAGTTTGTAGGGCATGTAAAGCTTTCCATGAAACTTCCAGAGTCTGCAGTTAAGGGTAGTGTAACCTCCTCTAAAGAAGTGCCTCAAGTAGAATTTCTCCCTAACTTGGAAGGTAAGAAAACAGAACTCAGACTGCTTTCTGCAGTTACAAAGGTCCCAAAATCTAAACTCATAGAGATAATTGAAAGCACTCTTGAAGGAAATCTCGGGAAATCAGGTTTTATCTTTAAAAAGGAAGTTCATGAGCATGATACTGATGCTCACTCTGAGAGTCATGGTGAACATGCACATGAGCAAATATGCAAGGTTAATATATACAGGAAAGACGATTGAAAATAGGTCAGACTTAACTTACAGCTAATTTAAATCTGAACTCAAAGTTAATTTAAATCTGAACTTAAGGCTGAACTCAAAGTTAATTTCAAGCTAAACTTACAACTGAACTTAAAGCTACGGTAGGAACCCACTACTCAATTTAGAGGTTTGTAATCACACTCATCCCTGTTGAAACTATTTAAAAAAAGGTTGATTTCGATAAATACAAAAAACTAAAGGAGTATTAATATGAGCGAGGAAATTGATGAACTTGATGTTTATTTCGAGAACAAAAGCGAGCCTACCGAAGGAGAAGCTGTCAAACTGGAACATATGATGATGGAAAAGGTTTCCATAAATCCTGCAAGAAGAAAGCTCCTGAGGATTGTTGGAATCTTTGGAAAGACTGAAAAACAGCTAAAGGAAGAATCCGGATTAAATGACTTCTTCTTTAAGTTCCACATGGATTTCCTGTTAAAAGAAGGCTTTCTGAAACTCGAAGAAGGAATGTATCGCCTGACTGATGTTGGAATTGCCATGCACGATTCAGTGTGTTAAATAAGCTTTTTTCAATTTTCCCTTTATTTTGCAACTTTCAATGTGATTTTCTAGTTGTTGGATGGTTAACTCCATCCTGATTTTAGAAGCTTCCTTTTGCTAAAAAGCGATAAGTTTTTATGTTTGTCTTGTCAATGGCGTTATGACCAAACTTTTCGATATCCTATGGAAGTTTCAAAACGCCCTATTTAATTTCCAGGTATATATCGAGCAATCAAAAAGGAGTGTGAATAAATATGCCAGCAATAGTTAATGCAGATGAATGTTCCGGATGTGGAAGCTGTGTCGATGAATGCCCCAATGATGCAATCGCTCTTGATGAAGAGAAGGGAATCGCAGTAGTCGACAATGACGAGTGCGTAGAGTGCGGTGCATGTGAGGAAGCATGCCCGAACCAGGCAATTAAAGTAGAAGAGTAAAACGATAACTAATTGGAATAACCTACTTATTCCAATTTTTCTTTTTCTTTTTCTTTTTCTTTTTTATCAATCAGTTTTATCAATCAGTTTTATCAATCAGTTTTATCAATGAGCTTTATCAATGAGCTTTATCAATGAGCTTTATCAATGAGCTTTATCAATCAGTTTTATCAATCAGTTTTATCAATGAGCTTTATCAATCAGTTTTATCAATGAGCTTTATCAATCAGTCTTATCAATGACTCTTATCTTTCCGGAGGTAGCTTTTAAATGGTAGCAATTAAAGCGGGTATTTTAGGCGCCACAGGCGCTGTTGGGCAGAGATTTGTAGAAGCACTTGCAAACCACCCCTGGTTTGAGATTACAGCCCTTGCAGCATCCGAGAGAAGCGCCGGCAAAACATATAAAGAAGCCGCAGGCTGGAGATTAGATACAGCAATGCCGGAAAGCGTTAAAGATATTAAAGTTGTTCCGGTGGATCCAAAAGCCGTAGATGCGGACGTAGTGTTCTCGGCACTTCCTGCAGACCTTGCCCTGACAGTGGAACCCGAATTTGCAAAAGCCGGATTTGCAGTGGCAAGCAATGCCTCATCTTACAGGATGGAAAAGGACATACCTCTTGTGATTCCTGAAGTAAATCCGGAACATCTCGGGCTTCTTGAAGTCCAGCAGGATGCAAGGGGATGGGACGGATATATTATTACAAATCCTAATTGCTCCACGATTGTCATGACCGTTACCTTAAAGCCCCTTATGCAGTTTGGGCTCGAAACCATACAGGTGGCCACAATGCAGGCGATCTCAGGTGCAGGTTTTTCCGGAGTTGCCGCAATGGCAATTTATGACAATATAATTCCGTACATAGGAAGCGAAGAACAGAAGATGGAAACTGAAACTTTAAAACTGCTCGGAGAGTTCAATGGCTCTGAAATCGTGCCTGCAGATATGAGAGTCAGTGCTTCCTGCCACAGGGTTCCTGTAACAGACGGGCATACCGAAGCCATCTGGGCCGGAATGAGAGATAAACCGACGCCTGAAGAGGTAAGGAAAGCTTTCCTGAACTTTAACCCAGGGCTGAAAGAACTTCCTTCCGAACCTGCAAAGTCTTTAATAGTAAGAGACGAAATCGACAGGCCTCAGCCGCGCCTTGACCGCAATATGGGAAAAGGCATGAGCGTTTCAGTAGGCCGTATAAGAGAAGGAATCCGCTACATTGCAATGGGACATAACACTATTCGTGGAGCAGCCGGAGCAAGCGTATTGAACGCGGAACTCCTGCATTCTATGGGCAAACTTTAATCTGGATGGCTTACAAGCAAAATAGAATGAAAGTGAAAGCTTAACAGTTTAAGGCTTTTGCTTTCTACTTTACTTTTCAGCTCTATTTTTCAGCTTCGTTACTCATTTTAAATCTATTCAAATCTATTAGTCTTTATTTTTTATTTACTTCAGACCTTTTGAAAATCTTATAAAAATAGTTTTCTTCCAGCTTCCTCTACCTTTCTCATAATCTCTTTTACAGGGGTACCGGTTGTTTTTGCGATTTTTTTGCAGTCCTCGAACTCAGCAGAGATGTTGAGCAGAATTCCCTCAGAGTCCCTGGCAATCTTGACCGCAGATTCATATGTCTGCCCTTCTATCTCAAACTTAACCAATTCTATTCGCCTGGCAGCCATCAACCTGTGCCGGGTAGGAATAACTCTAACTCCAAGGGATCCTGTTTCGATAATGATTTTCCGGGCGAGCTTTGCAGTGTCTTCAGGCTTTGCAATGACCTTAATAACATGAGCTGGACGGCCTTTTTTCATTGTTGCCGGGAGAATTGCAACATCTCTTGCTCCCATAGCGAGCAGTTCTTCGAACAGGTTCCCCAGGACCTCTCCGCTCACGTCATCGGCATTCGTTTCGAGAACTTCTATTATATCCGGAATCAGGCAGGAATCAAGTTCGGTTAATATTCCCTGAAGCACGTTAGGCCCTGCAAGCTCGGAATCCCCTGCTCCGTACCCTATTGAAATTACCCTGCCCTGAGGAAAAGCTTCCAGGGGTCTTGTAAAGTGAGCAAGAACTGCAGCTCCTGTCGGAGTAAGAAGTTCCTTTTGCTCAATCCCTCCCCTAAAATAGAATTTTCCTTTCCTGAGAAGCTCAAGAGTTGCAGGTGCTGGCACAGGCAGAATTCCATGTGCGCATTTAATTGTTCCACTGCCTACGTTTATAGGAGTGCAGTAAATAGATTCACAGTTAAGGGAATGGATAGCTGCCGAAGAGCCGATTATATCGGCAAGCGCATCACTCTGCCCCACTTCATGGAAGTGAAGTTTCTCAAGATCAGGCTGCCCGTGAACCGAAGCTTCAGCCTCAGCAAGCTTTGAAAAAATATCAAGGGTACTTGCTTCCACATTGGGGGGCAGTTTTGCAGCTTTTACTATATCTATGAGTTCAGGGTATGTGTGGACTGGCTCTTTTTCAGGTACGTTTATTCGGACATCAAGGGCTTTTATTCCCTTTTTCATAACTTCTCTTATATCCACTGATACGTCAACAGAAGCTTCTATCAATTCTTTAACCGTTTTTCGGTCAGCCCCGAGATCAAGAGTGCACCCAAGGATCATATCTCCTGCTGCCCCTGAAAAAGGGTTGAATACAAGTGCCTTCATAAGATTCTTTCCTGATTTTCGATTTTTTACATTTTCTTTTCCTTTCTATTCTCTTCCTGTTCTCTTTCTATTCTCTTTCTATTCTCTTTCTATTCTCTTTCTATTCTCTTTCTATTCCCTTTTTATTACCTTGCTACTCTCCCTCTTGGCCTGTTCTGTCTTCTTTGCCATGTGTGTAGGCAGCTGCAATCATGTTTGCAATTCTGGCTGCATATGCTCCCGCAACAAAGCCTGCATCAATATTCACAACTGCAAGTGTCGAACAGGATTGGAGCATTGCTAGCAGGGCAGCCTCTCCTCTTCCACCTGCTCCGTAGCCTGTCGAAACCGGAAGCCCGATTACAGGTACGTCAACTAATCCCGAAACTATCGTTGGAAGCGTTCCTTCCCTTCCGGCTGCAACCACGATTGCTCCGGGTTTCATAGCTTTCAGTTTGTCCATTGCCGGGATAAGTCTGTGGATTCCTGCAACCCCCACATCATAAACCGCAACAGTCTCACACCCCATTTCTGAAGCTACAACCCTGGCTTCTTCCGCAGCTGGGATATCTGCCGTGCCTGCTGAAACAAACCCTACGACACCACCGGTTCTGGGTGCAGGTGTGCCATCATGGACAACAACGGTGCGGGCTCTGCTGCTCCACTCAAGTTTATCCTGGTCAAAAGCCTGCTTTAAGGCTTCCAGATGCCCTGACGAAACTCGTGTAATAAGGGCTCTTTTGCTCTCTGCAACCATGATTCTCGCAATTTCTACCACGTCGTCAGGGTCTTTACAATCGGCAAGAATAGCCTCGATTACTCCGGTTCTGCTTTTTCTGTGAGAATCAAGTTTTGCTATATCCATATAAGAAACAAACCCCAGGCTCCGAGCCTTCTGCTCCGCAGTCTCAACATCCATTTTTCCGTCTTTGACAGCTTTAAGTATGTCAGTAAGATCCATGTATTAACCTTCACCTAGAAGAATTGAGTGCTTTAGCAATAACCAGTTTAAATACCAAATTTTAGATAGCAATTTATTCATCTGGAGGCTCTTTAGAGTTTTGCGCTATACTCACACAAGCTTGATTTCCTGAATTATTTGAGTTATTGCTTTGCAATTTGAGGTAAAAATTCAAAATTCTAACTCTGGATGAGTATAGTTAACTGAACATAAAGATAAGCATCGGAAAACGAAGATACTGTTTAATCTTTCAATGAAGTCAGCCTGAACAATATCTTCATTTTGCTTTTCTGGCACTTAGAATTGTTTTCTCTTTTATGTTTGCTTCTTGAACAGCTGCTTTGCCATGGCAACTCTCTCCTCCAGATCAGATCCTTCAAGTTCTTCTACAACGGACTCGAGAATTGTTGGGATATCAAGGTGCTGGGGACATTTCTCAAGGCATTTTCCACATTTTGCGCACTGGGATGCAAATCCGGTTTCTCCGCCTAGAATACCACCCAGCCTTGCAGCATACATGAAATTTGCATCGCCTGCATTGTTGGACATGTACAGGTTGTTGTACGTTTCGAAACATAACGGAATGTCCACTCCTGCCGGGCAGGGCATACAGTATCTGCAGCCTGTACAGCCTACTTTCATCAGTTCACGGTACCTCTGCTCTACTTTCCTTATTAGCTGCAGTTCAGCTTCAGCCAGAGAATTCGGGTAAGCCTCGCCTGCAACCTTCAGGTTCTCTTTAATATGTGTTTCCTCATTCATTCCGGAGAGGACAACCGTGACCTCTGGATGGTTCCATACCCAGCGAAGAGCCCATTCTGCAGGAGTCCTCTTAGTAGGGGCCTCATCCCATATCTCTTTTACAGCAGGAGGCACTGGACTTACGAGGTTTCCCCCACGTAGAGGCTCCATAATGATTACTCCAAGGCCTTTTGAAGCTGCATATTCCAAACCCCTGGTACCTGCCTGGTTTTTTTCATCAAGGAAGTTGTACTGTATCTGACAAAAATCCCAGTCATAGGCGTCAACTATCCTATTAAAATCCTCTCCTGAACCGTGGAAGGAAAAACCTGCGTTAATTATTAGACCATCAGCTTTGGCTTTGTCAAGGAAATCAGCTACACCCAGCTTTTCAATATTGTCCCACAGTTCACCAACGAGAGCGTGGATAAGGTAATAGTCGACGTGGTCTGTTTTGAGTTTCTCCAGTTGGACATTCAAGAACTTATCCATATCCTCCCGGTTCTCTATAAGCCAGGAAGGGAGCTTTGTTGCGAGTTTGACCTTTTTTCGATATCCATCAGCAAGAGCACTACCTAAAAAAGGCTCGCTCTGTTCCATGTGATAGGGCCATGCAGTATCAATATAGTTTACTCCATGGTCAATTGCATAGCGTACCTGCTTGGTGGCTCTTTCTTCATCTATACTGCCGTCTTCTTTCAATGGAAGGCGCATGCATCCGAATCCAAGTATCGAAAGCTCGTCTCCATTCTTCGGAACTTTTCTGTACAGCATTTTTTTTCTCCTAAATTTTGAGTTATTTTTTTGTTTTTGATTGACTGATCACTCAATAGTAGAATGAAAAAAATTATTTATCAGCCAGACCTCTCCAAATGATCTGAAATCCATCTTCTAAAACCTTATTTTCGTCCAGTGAAGAATCCGAATCAAGGATAAAGTTCACTACTGTCCTGCTACTCTGATAAAACATTGCAATGGTAAGCTCTGCGGAAAAGTCTCTTATCTCTCCTTCTCTTATTCCTTCATCCACAAGCTTATGGAGGAAGACATATTCTTTCATCACTTCATCACGCGTAAACTTTGTGATATAAGGGGATGAGCAGAACTGTCCGACAAAAAGGAATTCATCCTGATTTTCGATTCCCCATCTGACTAAGTTCGACCATATTTTTTTTAATTTATCCTTGAAGATACCCTGTACCTCAATTTCTTTCCCCATACTGCGGCTTAACTCTCCCTTTACTTCAAAATACAGACTATTGATAAGGTCCTCTTTCGTAGGAAAGTAATTGAAAAGCGTGCCTGTGGCTACACCTGCTTCTTTTGAAATCTGAGCAGTGGATGTACCGTGGAAGCCTCTTTCAGTAAAGAGCTTCAGGGCTGCTTCCATAATGGCTTTTCTTTTGTCTTTGATTTGTTCTTTCATGTATTATCTCGATAATTGACTGATTAGTCAGTTATGTTGTAATATTACGTATTATAAATACTTTATGGCGGTTTTTAAACACTCAGCCAAGTATTGTAGTAGATATTTGGCAACTATGAGATAACGGGCACTTAATAATATCTTTCACGATAAAAATTTTCAAGAAAAAGAAGGCTTTTGGGAAAAGGGCCCTTACTTCGAAAAAAAGTAAAATCGGGCTTCAATTCCCGAAGCAGGTTTTTGTCTGATCCTTACAGCAAAGTTTTTTCGAAACCGGGGGCAGAGACTCACTATCCAGTCCCGGACCACAATCATTGAAATTAACAGTAAAGTCCTTTATGCCTTTCAGAGCCCTTTCTTCAATTAATTCTTTAATTTCGTACATGGAAAGCTTCAGGCCCTCTTCTCTTACCCTGCTTGCCAGTTCCTTAAGTTCTTCGTACTCCACTCGGGCAGAAAGGGGCTTTTGTTCTTTTCCTATAACTATTTTTATATCAATTTCCCCTTCCCAGAGAGGCAGGTCATTTTCATCCCTGAAAGAAAGGCAAAGCTTTCTCAGCTCGTAGTCAAAGGGATAATGCTCGGTCTTCAAAAGCCTGACCCCGAGAGCCCCGGTCTCCAGTGCCATGAACTCGGCAAGTGAATCAAGAGTATCTTTCTCACTATCAATGAGAAAAATATATTCAGGCCTGCCTTTTTTTGTAAGGGCAGGCATTACATGTACGTTTTTAGCTCCAAGTTTCATCAATTCTTCGATCAGGTACGGGACCTGGTCACAGGTGATATTGTCAACGTTAGTCATCAACAACAAAAAGAAGCCTCCCGGCGTTTTCCAGAAAAGAAAAAGGCAGAGGTGGAAATGGAATTAAAGCCTGTAACTTAAATCCTTTCTCCTCTGTCCAGAATCCAATGCCGTTTTTTGTGGATTGATTGGTTCTTAGCTTGTGGATGGTACTCAGATACCTTCCATGGATCTCATTATCCTGACTGCTAGCTTTGCAACATCCAGCGCTTTTTCCCGGGCTCCGGGAATTGCAGCTGAACAGGACTTCCCTCCTTTTTCTGCAAGCTTTGCAACTTCTTTTGGGTCGGCAACGTTCATTGCAGCTGCAACGGCTGCAGGTACTGTGATATTAATAATCGAGTGCCCCGAAAGCTGAAGTTCACAGACGGGTATGGCTGCGAGGGGTATAATTTCCAGAAGCTCCGTTCTGTCATTGAAAATAGCGTCCGGGATCACCTTCTGCCCAAGCCCCAGAAGTTCGAAAGTCTTGCCGTCTACAGTTAGTTCAACATCAGCATCCGTATCAAACCCGTAGTAAGAATTCGTGAAGGGATGGCTTCTACGGGCACCTCCGACCATTTTCTTGATTTCAATCCTGATATCGTGCCCTGTCATGGCTCCAAGCATCGCAGCAGCCCTGGTTTCAACAGTTTTCTTCCTTTCCAGGTCCAGTTCCCGCACGACATCCTCTACGGACTTTCCGGCTTTTATATCCTCATATGCCTTTTTTGCCCTCCTGACAATTGCGGCTGAGCGAACTCCATCAGTCCCGAGGATCATGGTACGTGTAATAGGGCCTCTCCGTACCTGTTCGGTCTTCCTTGCAATGGTATTAAGGGCAACTGAGGCAATTTCCGGGTCAAGCCATTCGTTCTTTTTTACCTCTGCAATAATATCTGCAGCCTGTTCGATATTGCCTTCAAACTTGATCAGGGCCCTGAGGGCAATTATGGAATCTGCAGTCATATGCCCAAGAGGAGGCATTATAGGCCCGCCGGAAAAACCAGCCCCTATTTCTACAGATTCTTTAAAAGCGCATAGCATCTCGCCAAAAGACATCATTCCAACAACAGTCGGAGCCCCTATGTCTTTTAAGATGACCCCAAGGTCCCCTACCAGCCGAAAAGAGTCATATTCTTCGTCTGTGCCGCGCATATGAAGCTTTTCCGGGATGCCTGCAGCCTGGCATGCAGCTTTGCCTGCAAGGTAGGCGCTGTTCACTTCGAAGAAACCGCCGTATTCCTCACCCACAAAAGCATCAGGATGAACAATTTCAAGAGCTGCTGCGGCCCCGAGCGCTGCCGAAATGATGGGGCTTGCGGAAACACCTGCTCCCCAATAGGCCTGCATCATCGCTTCTGTCCCTATCCTTGCACCATTCATGGCTACTTCCGGAAAGCCTATGTCTTCTCCGAGGGTGTTGTGCCCGTACAGAGGACCGCCTGCAACTCCCAGGGGAAGTTTTCGCCCATCAATTCTGGTAAGCTTGCCTTCCGCCATAGCACTGTAAATAGCCTGCACGGCTGCAAAGCCTGAGACCTTATTGTTGGATTTGGGAGTGGGAACAGCTATAACCCCTGTCCTGTCCGCTCCTGCAATCATACGGGCAAGTGCCCCTAACTTCCGGTTCCCTGCAGGGACTCCGGCCTGGGCATTGGAACCTGCAAAGTAGCAGATTGTAGCTGCAAAAAGGGCTGCATTTGCAGGGCTTGCTCCGGCTTCTTCTGCGGCTTCAATGCCTTTTTTGAGTACATGATCAATTTCCAGGCTGCCACTATCTTCATCGGTAAGCTTGATATTCGCACCCCGGAAAAGCTCTGTAGCGATAGCGTTTGCAGCACACATAGCGCCTATGTTTGTCATTCCATGGCCTTTGGTCAGGGCTTCAATTCTATCGTTTGTAAGATTCTGGATACCTGAGACTGAAGCCATTACTGCAGCATACACTTCGTTATTCAAAAGATCTTGCCTCCTTCAAAAAGTATATAGAGAGTATTTTCTCTCAATAGTTTAAAATTTATTATGTAAATAGTTATTCATTAACACTGTGACCACGATGAAATAATAAAAAATTATATAAAAGGAAATAAAAATCAAGTAAAGTTGAATTAATCCTCGTCGGAAACATTGAAAAAGTGTAGAACAAAGAGGGTTCAGAAACCCTGTCGCAGCCTGGAGAATGAAGAAATATGAACAACTGTGAGTAAAAAATATCAGCGATACATTTAAAAATCCGAATTGTTAATGTGTAGAGATCATCATGCTCATAGTACTCTCATTAGGCGGTTCAATTCTCGCAAAAAATCTTGACCCCGAACGTTTTTTAAAATACGCGGATGTTCTCCGTAAGCTCTCGAAAAAGCATACCCTGCTTGTGGTAGCCGGAGGAGGAGAGGCGGCAAGGAATTACATCGATACTGCAAGGGCAGTTGGCGCCGATGAAGTAACCTGCGATTATATAGGCATTGAAATTACTCGCCTGAATGCACGCCTCCTTGCTGCAGCCCTTGGACCCGCTTCTTGTCCGGAAATTCCTGCCAATTATCTTGAGGCCTCAAAGGCTATCCGTCCCGGAAAGGTAGTTGTTATGGGAGGAGTTACTCCTGGCCAGACCACGGATGCCGTTGCTGCAATTCTTGCGGAGTTCCTGCGGGCGGACCTGCTGGCAATTGCAACATCTATTGATGGAGTTTACTCCTCGGATCCTAACTGTGACCCTTCGGCAATAAAATACGATAAAATCTCTCCTGAGAAACTCATAAACATAGTTATGGCAATAGAGATGAAAGCAGGCTCCAAATCTCCTGTTGACCCTGTAGCCGCAAAAATTATCGAACGCTGTAAACTCGACGCTCTTGTCATGGATGCTCGAAACCCCGCCATGCTTGAAGAAGTTCTCAATGGAGAAGCAATTAAAAAGTCTCCCATTTCCTGCGGAACCTGGATTACGACAAAGATCTAAGGCTTAAAACAACTGAGATAAGGCTCGGACAGTTTTAATAGCCAGGTAAAACAAGGTCAGGAAAATAAAACCTGGATTTAAAATCTTTATTTTTACAGAAAAATGAAAAATTAAACATAGAGGTTCCAACATATATCCCAATAATAGAAAAAGACTGGAATGCCGGTTTAGAGTTTAGAACTCCTGAAGGGTTGGTTTAGAGTTTAGAACTCCTGAATAGCTGGCTTCCTTAAGTTTCTATCCTGAAATTTATGAAAGGGAGGAGGAGCCGGGCTTGAGCTTGCCTGAAGAAATAAGTTCTTTTAGACATAGAGAGTTTATTTTCTGCTTTTTTTTCGTTCTTTTGTTCCTGATCATCTTCTGTGCTGAGCTTAGTCCTGTTTTCGCAGCAGTAAATGGGACAGACTTTGAGATGGAAAGACAGGAAGATGCCGTTATCACGGATTTTTTCTCAGACTGCGAACTCTCGGATGCTACAGTCAGGTTTGAGCAACCTCTTGAAAATGTCTCTCTTGTTTTTACTTTGAGTTCAGAGAAAAAACTGCTGAAATCTGAAACTTTTTTTCTAGGACCTGTTAAGAAAGGGCAGGAAATTACAAGAGTCCTGTTCTGGAAAATTGAGGACAATTTTCGAAAAGATAGAGACTCTTATAAAGCACAGGTTCTTGTGAAAAACGGGAGCCAAAGTATTAGTTCGAGAGAACTTTCGTTTTCTTCCCGAAATCCCATCCTTTCAAAGCTTAAACTTGTTGACTTTTCTGCAGATTCTGAGAAAGCTTCAATTCTAATGAGTCTTACAAGCTCTGCTAGTTTAAGAACTATACAGGCTCCTGAGCCCGGTATGATCGACCTTGACCTGAAACTTCTATCGGACACGGAAATCTTGTATTCTGAAAAGCAGAAAAATATCCCTATTACAAGCACTTATTATAATGTAAGCTACTGGCCTTTATTGCTCGAGAAAGATAAAAAATACACTGCATTTTTGAAGGTCCATTCCCACTCTCCTGATGTCACTGCAGCCTATATCTCGAATTTTAGAGCCGAAGAAAAGGTGGAAATTATTGATCGGGATATCGATGTGGATGAATACGGAGCAAGTGTTACTGTTGTCGGAAAATCCCAGGTACCTTTTGACGGAATTGTGAGGGTTGTGCTGATGCCTGAAGAGGGGAAAGTTCAGGTTTTTGAGGAAACCGCAGATCTCCTGACTTCGGGAAAAGAAGACACGGTAGGGATAATCTGGCAGGGAGTCCCTACGGGAGATTATAATGTAAAGATTTACGTGCTAAATTCCAAAGGAGAAATTTTGGACAGCTATGAAACGGTTCTCAGGGTTTTTGAACCGGTACCAGAAGCAGGTCCTACCAAAGAATCCCCTGCTCCTGATTTTTTCACAATCTTTGGAATTTTTCTCTTTGTTGGAACTTTGTTTGTAAGAAAAAGAGAATAACAGTGACTGAAAGTCTTGAACCCTTTAAAGCTTTGATAGCTTAAGTCTATGTAATACTCGAATGCAGGATCACCATGTTTGACCTCATCATCCGAAATATAATGAACAGGAAAGTTAGGAGTGCGCTTACAGTCTGTGGAATTGCACTTGGAATCTTTGCAGTTATAGTTATGGGTGCGATGTCAGAAAACTTCCACCAGACCTTTGAGCGTTCCATGAGTGTAACCAGCGATAAAATCCGCGTCTTTTCCGAAAGTGGAGTTTTTGGAGGGGGACTCACGGAAGATAAGGTAAGCGACGTCCTTCGGGTGGCAGGGGTGAAAGATGCGTATGGGCTTTTAATGACTACTTTTGATGAGGACAAAATGGGAATGACCGGGAAGCAGATCCTTGGCGTTCCCCCGGAAAAATCCAGCGTTGCCCTTTATCCTGTGAACCTGAAAGCAGGCCGTTTTCTCAATCCGGGTGATTCCTATAATGTTGTTGTCGGAAGCAACATACAGAGGGAATATAAACTTCAGATAGGAAGTAAGTTTGAGATCCATGACAAGTACTTTACCGTTGCAGGAATTCTGGATTACACAGGCTCGATTTTTGACAATGCGGTAATTATACCTCTCGAAACTGCGCAGGATCTATACGATGTGGGCAATTCGGTTTCCTATATCTTTGCAGTGCCTGATGAACGAATAGATGCCGAAATGCTCTCCAAACGCATAGAGTTAAGCGTTAAAGGTACAAGCACTCTTTCTCCGGGGGAACTTGAGGTGCAGGCAAGGCAGTCCTTTATGATTTTCAGCGTAATCACTATCAGTTCAGGGCTTCTTGCAGCAATCATAGGCGGGCTCTGCGTGATGAATACGATGCTCATGTCCGTTGCCGAAAGGACAAGAGAGTTCGGAATTTTAAAAGCAATTGGGGCCGAGACGAGGGATATTCTGCTCCTCACGCTTGGAGAAGCTTCATTTATGGGCCTTTTCGGCGGAATCCTCGGAATTCTGGTAGGTTCCGTTGCCGTCTATATTATGAATGCGTGGCTTGCGAACACGAGGATAGTGCTTTTCCTGATAACGCCCAGGCTTCTTATAATTGCCATGCTCTTCGCCTTATTGATAGGGGCTCTCTCAGGGCTTTATCCTGCGTACAGGGCTTCTAAAATGAGCCCTATGGAGGCTTTGAAGCATGCCTGAAATGGGAATTGAAGTTAAAAAAATAATAGATATGTTTTTTGATTTTAACTATATATTACACTCAAAAATTTACCCGAATCTCCACCATGCTCCTTCTTAACGTTAGGTACTTCAATTGTCTTGCTAAATCGGTATGCCTAAATAAAGTAATGCAGTATGTAAGTTTATGGAGGAAGAAACGAACAAAAAAGTTGACTTGACTGATTTAAGACCAGTTATCAGTTTTGTTCCAGATCGTTGGGGGCAAATTCGGAAGTTTATACATTTTCATAATCAAACTTATCTATTTAGTCGGGACCAAGATTCAGCTCTTTTTGGAGCAGATGGGCATTTTGGCAAGTACAATGTTTTAATGGGGCTTGCTAAAAAACTTGCCCCAGAGTTAAATAAAGATTATGAAGAGTTAATTGAGAGAGGATTCTCTCAAGCGATTCACTCTAAAGAGTTAGCAGCTATTATCGACAGCTTATTTTATGACCTTTATTCCTCTGTGGATTGCACTCGACGTGTTATTGCAGCGGTCTATGGGAAATATCAGGGTATAACTAGTAACTCAACTTCGGGTTTATTTCAGTCGAATACCCCGCTAGCTTGCTGCGGGGATGGAAAACTTCCCCGG
>NZ_LMVP01000156.1 GCF_002287235.1 Methanosarcina spelaei | reverse complement strand
ACCTCGTAGACGAGCACGTTATGCGGGAGCTGCGTGAAGAACTCGATATCGGTGTAGTAACATCAGTACCAGGTGCTGCAAAAGGTATTGCTGCAAAGATGAACATTGAAAAGCTGCTCGATATTAAGATTAATTCCTGCAACATTTTCAGAAAACAAATTGCCTGAAAAAATCTGAGCAAAGGTGATTTTACGACTAGTAACAACTCTCTTTCTCCTTCTCAAACTTGCCCTCAAACTGACCTGAATACGGCAGGAGACCGCAGCAGGGCACACTGCGAGCCAAAGGAGCTTGAAAGAAGTATTGACTGGAAGCAAGGGCTTGCAATAGCTCTTGGTGTTCCTTTGTTAATCCTACCATCTATAGGTTATTTTACAGGCTATGTCTGGGCTTTTTCAATAATATTATGGGGCCTGACTATTTTACTTGGCTTTATCCAGAACATCGCATTCGGAGAGCTTTCAACGGTTTTTCCGAAGGCTTCGGGTTTACCAGGTTATACCCAAACCGTTTTTGGCTCAAATTCGAATAAAATCAATCAAGGAAAATTTAAGTTTGGTAAGTTCATAGGCGGTTTCAGCGCCTGGAGTTACTGGTTCGGCTGGAGTCCTGTACTTGCAATTTATGCGATCCTGATAGGAGACTACCTTCAGGGCTTGATACCAACTCTTGCTGTAATCCCCAAGACATTGCTTTCCTTATTGGCAGGTGGATTTATCTTTGGCACACTTGCAATTATAAATTCAAAAGGGCTCAAGAATGGAGCAAAAGCAGGGTACATCTTAGCGGTAGTATCTTTGATTCCTCTTATGGTTATTACACTTGCTCCGTTCCTTACAGGGGATTTTCATATTGCTAATATTACAGGCTCATGGTTTCCTGTTGACTGGACCTGGGATCTACAGCACGTACTCATTATTTTCGGGCTTTTCGCAATGGCAGAATGGAGTGCCTGTGCCTGGGAAACCGCAGCAATTTACGGGCCAGAATACAGGAACCCCAATACTGATACTCCAAAAGCACTACTAATCTGCGGAGGAATCTGTCTCGTGCTTTATGTATTGGTTCAGACATCTGTAATAGGCACTCTTGGAGTTGATGAAGTACTTGCCCAGCCTGTGTCTCCTATGCTTCCTCTTGCAAATCTTTCTCTGGGCTCTATTGGGGCTTCCATCTCGATAATAATGCTTATTGGAGCCATGCTACTGATTATCCAGACTGCATTTCTCTCCTCTGCAAGGTCAATTTATTCGATGTCAATTCAAGGCAACCTTCCTGCATTTTTAAGCAAACTTAATTCTCATGGGCACCCGATGAACGCGATGGCTGCCGATGCCATGTTCAATATGTGTTTAATCCTTTTGGGAAATCCTACTGCAATTCTTGCAGCTTCTGCAATCGGATATATGTGTGCTAACGGGATCAGTCTCTATACGTATTTCAAGGTAAGGAATGACCCTGAGCTCTCAAAATTAGAAAGACCCTTTAAAGCCCCACACGGCTGGAAAAACGTAGCACTGATTACGGCAATTTTGAATGTCCCCTTCTTTCTGGTGGGGATAATTTACCTCAACAGCCTTGAACTAGGCTGGGCTACTACAGGGATAGGCTTTTTCGTGCTTTGTCTCTATATTCCGCTATGGTTTTATTCCCAGAGAGAAGCAAAAGAAGGAAAAGCTGTGGAAAAAGATGCAATTTTTGGTGAAATTTCAGTGTAAGAAACTTCAGTATAAAATGAGAAAGAAGCATCGAAATACAAACAGAGGTTTGAGAATCAAAGAAGCCTGAACTATCCCCTTAAGATTTATGATTTCGAGAAAAATCCCGAATAAAAAATTAAGTATGGAAAGTTCACTTTCCGGTTTCTTTTCATTTTTACCTTTTGTTGCATGTTTCCGCAAAGTTCGAAAGTTATTATTAGAGAATTTCGATAAACCTCTAATATCAAGAAGTTACTTATATACCATTTATAAGCAACCAGCCATAAACTGAGGTTTATCGAAATTCTCTATAACATTTACATGAATGTTCTCTTTTTACTCGGTTCTTTCTTTATATTACGAATCGTAAAACCTCTGATTTTTTAGCTCAGGGGATATAAGCGTCAACTTCAACCCTTATTCCGTATTTAATATTCGGCAGCTCCTTTACTACCTTCTGATGGTAAATGCAAAATATCCCTCATTCCATATCGTCTTTTCACCCCATAATACTTTTCCGATATTTCTTTTGTGTTTTCCATATTCTAAAAGAGTATCCGAAAACAGAAAGGCTCTAATAACAGGGCAAAAGCTAAACAAAGGCTTGCTGTGCTCCACGATAAAATAACAAATCAGATAAATGATTTCCAGAACAAACTCTCTTTTAGATTCGTTGCGAAAACCAGGCAATAGCTATGGAAGCTCTGAATGTGAAAGATATGGTTAAAGATTATCACTTGGCACAGGCTATAAGTGATTTAGCACGGAGCAGTTTTGTGATAAAATTAGAATCAACCAAGAAGCCACTCAGTCTTTAGATGAGTGATAGTTCACTCTAGCATCCATTTCCATACCGGTTTAACCGTGATTATTTTCTTTCCGTTTTTGCCGTCAACTTGGATGGTCTCTTCATCGTCCATTGTCAGAACAAGCCCCTGTTCCAGGTCGTACTCATCCAGGGTTTCCATGAGTCCCAGAATTTCTCTTTCCCTCACTACAGGGTTTCCGAAGCAAACCGAGATCTGAATTGCAGCTGAAACTTTCTGACTGTCTTTTTCCTTAATAACAAAATCACATTCTCTTTTGTTCTGGAAGTAGAATACCTGTTTTTCCTTTCTCAGCAACTCAAGGAATACAAGGTTCTCAAATCTCAGCCCAAGGCTGTCAGGGTAGCCTGGATATACTGCCTTGAAAAAGCCGGTATCGCCTACATAAACCTTGCAAGGAATGTCTTTTTCCTTCCCGTTTTCCTGCAGGCTATTGAGTTTTGGAACCCGATACAGCACGAAAATGTCCTCGAGATAGTTCAGATAGGTCTCTATTAATTCATCATTCTCAATTCCACTAACTTTTTTCAGGGTCTCAAGAGAGTACTCCGAAGCCATATTCGAGATCAGGAATATGGTAAGCTTTTTTAACTTCTGGATATCATACCCGTGTGCATCTCCTTTTTTTAACCCTTCTTCAAAATATTTACGGGAAAGACTGATGTCATTGTTTTTGATTACATCCGGAAAACCACCGTTTTCGAAATACTGCAAAAACATACATAACAGTTCATCGCTGGAAGTGGTTAGAAAATTAGGCTCTTCAATTTCGTTACCTTTAATCAGCAAGTATTCCTTAAAAGAGAATGGGAAAATCTTTAAATGTCTACATCTACCTGGAAACCTGGAGGAAAACTCATTTATTAATTTTGATCTCGATGAAGTTAGATAAACTTCTGCCCCTTGCCTGTGAAGCCTGTCAACCCAGCTCTCCCACCCCTGGAGATTTTGAATTTCATCAAAAAAATAGAAAATTTGCCCCTCTTCGCCTTCAGTTTCTTTTTTGCGAATTTCGGCTGCAGTATCCTCAATTGCCTGTAAATATCCAGATCCTAGCTCCTGCATCCGATTGTCTTCAAAATCAATATAAATTTTTACTCCAACCAGGTTACTGGCAACCTGACTCATGAAAGTGGTTTTACCTGCATGAGCGGGTCCAGAGATGAGTTTAATTTCACTGCCTTCCAGGGAAAAGCAGGGGTAAATCTCTCTGGGGATTAAATCTGGAGTATTTTGAAAGAAATTCTGATGGCTGAAGATCAGGGTAAGAGGCTCTAATTTTTGCTTGTTATCAAAATTTTGCATATTATCAAAATAATTTATGAGGCGGAATTATATAGTTTTTCTGGCGTTAACAAATTTCTCATCCGGTAATAACTTGAGAACATAAAACTGGAAAATTTACAAAATAGAAGAGATATTTGCAGGCTATTGAGCTTAAAATTTTCGTTGTCGGATAACGCTTTCTATAAGCACCTGTATAGGTAAGGTGTCAATTTAACGGGATTAAAAAAAATTCATGGAAACATATAAATAATTGGGCCAGTATGACCCACTTATAAATAAGGATGAGATCAGCAGCTAAATATGGATCAGCAGCTAAATATGAGATCAGCAGTTAATTATGGATCAGCAGC
>NZ_LMVP01000155.1 GCF_002287235.1 Methanosarcina spelaei | reverse complement strand
CCTCAGCCTCAAATTCCTCAGCCTCAAATTCCTCAGCCTCAAATTCCTCAGCTTCGAAACTTTCTGTCTCAAATCTTTCGGTTTCAAAGTCTTCTTCCTGAAAAATATCCTTTTCAATGTCCTCTTCAAAGCTTTTTTCCAGGTCTTCCTCTTCAAAACCTTCTTCCAGGGTTTTTTCAAGCTTCCGTTTTTCCACAGTAGGTATTTCAGACCTGTTTTCTGTATTTTCTTTTATATCTTCTGCGCTTTTGCCTGTCTGGTTCTTAATTTCACGGATTGTTTCATCAAGCTCCCTTTTAACTCCGTACTTTCGGAAAAAATGATTTAAAACGTTTGAAACGTCCCTCTCGAGAATTTCATCGGCATGGGGGTGTTCAGGAGTAATATACTGAGGCCAGTCAATTAACTGGACTCCATCTTCGGAAGCAAAAATATTATACTCACTTAGATCGGCGTGGATAATTCCCAGCGAATAGGTAATTTTTACCTGTTTGAGGATCTCATCGAGATACCATTCAGGGTCAATAAGTTTTGTTTTTGAAAGAAGGCTACCTTTTGCAAGTTCCATGACTATTGCATGCCTGTTGTGGTCAAAGGGCTTTGGGATTGAGACCTCTGGATACAGGGTGGTCATGATGTCATACTCTCTCTGGGCGGCAAGTCTGGCTGCATAGATCCAGGAAAAATGTTCTCTTTCCCCAAGGTGCTCACGCACACGTTTTATTTGCTTGAAGCTTGTCCTCCCTTCCCTGTGAAACTTGATCACGACCGGAACAGGTTCGCCAATTGAAAGCTCAGGCGGGAGGATTGCTTCATAAATTACCGATTCTTTTCCTACCCCGACTTCGTCCCCTATTGCACTGATACTTTTTCGCTTGACAAAGGCATTAAGGGCAAGGACATCGTATCCCTCAAAGTAAATCTGAAAACCCTCGTAAGGCTGGGTGATCCTGACAACAAGCTTATTCCTCACAAGTTTTTTTAGCCTGTATTCCAGCTTCTCAAAGGGCAACCTGGTGTATTTATTCAGTTGTTCCATTGGCACCCATTCAAAATGCTTCATTTCGGTCTCAATGCCAGTCAGGATCCTGAAATCCTTTGAGTCAAGATCTTTAAAAACCCTCAGCGCTTCGTCGATCATCTTGATACTAGATATATCCCTCGATATTTAAATAATAGGTATCATACTCCAGTTTCACTGCCAGCGTTATGCCAGTCGAGTGTTCCTCATCAATTTTTCTCCGACTTTCGTATTCTGGAAGGTAAACACCTGTCTAGCATACTTTAAATAGCAGGGTGAGAAGAAGGGTTTCTGCTAATTATTTTGCTCAATGATTGAAACAAAACAAAATAGCAATTTTAGAATAATTTATAAGGGAGTTAATATAAGATATATGAGAAAAATGTGGGATGAGAAAATGTGGGTGACTCCGGAGAGAACCCTGACATTAAAAGTATTTATCATTTGTCTAGGAGCTTGAGAAAACTATATAAACCTTTTTTGAAGGAACCATGAATAAAAAAACTGTCTTGGATAAAATAGATGAATTGTCTTTAATTTATGAAAATGGCATTTTATCACATCCCTACTGGTATATTCCACCGAATAAAAGATATTTAATTGCGATCCATGATGAACTATTTCAGGGGAAGTCCGAACTTAAACTAACATTAAATGAGGTCGCAGCCTTGTTATTGACCCATAATTTAATCGAATTGGATTAACTGCAGGAAGAAATTAGTGTTAATAAGAGCTGTAAAAACCAGGATTAAACTGATGCGCGCACCAAAGGAATTAGTGATATCTATTTTTGTACTACGACCTAACATATGCTCCGCATACCTGATCACGAGCATATATCCGGAAGCTATTTACAATGGCTATGGCTGTCATCGCCCAGGATACTGATAGGTATTTAAGGGTATCCTGCGTGAAGGTCTTGTTTGTAGAAGTACTAGTTGCACATTAAATACAAGGTATGGGTATTTAAGACAAGAATAAGACATTAAAGACATAAATAAACGTTAAAAAAGGAAATAAATGTTAAAGAATAAACGGATGTTAAAGAGAAGAAATAAGCGTTAAGAGAAGCGATAAACTGAAAGATAAAGCATAAACGTTAAAGACAAGAAATGAACATTAAAGATAACTAATAAATATTAAAGATAAGAAATAGAAAAGCTAAACGAAGTTACACACAGCAAGCTGTCAATATTAAGTGTTTTTTCCACTCCATAATAGTGGATTCCAAAACTGATTATCAACCATTATGGAGCGAACTCTGTTTGAAATCCTTCATTTTGATGGAATAGGAAACACTTGTTTGCTCATCGCTTTTAGTTTTTTGATTGCTGAGATAGTTGCCTGAGATTCTTTATAAACCCTGTCTTCGTAATAACTAATGATCTCGTCGACCGGAACCGCAAGAGAATAGATCTTCATCGGTCGCCCTTTTCCGGGTTTTTTTTCCGAATGTATACTAACCCAGGATTGATTGCACATTAGCCTCATTGCAAGACTGACTTCGGGTTGTCTTAATCCAGTACTTATTTCAATTTCCCGGGATGAAGCTTCGTCTACATTCATAAGATAAGCCACGGTTGTAGCGGCATTTTTTGACATCCCAAGATTATTTAACGCTTTAATAAAAATATAATCATTTTCGTCCAACACTTTTACTTCATAGTCTTTCATAATAACCTCTTAATATTTCGAGTTTATGGATAGTTTATCACTTAAAAAAATTTTTTATATTACTTTATAAGTAGGTAATTACTTATAAACATTTTCAAAATATATACATTTGCGTGATAAATGATGTATTGACATTTTGAAAATAATAAAAAGCGTTTTTCTTAATCTACTGGTTATTCTGGGATTATTGTGACACCTGCTCAACCGTACTATATAGTAATCAGGCCAGTAACTACGTGAAAAAGCCAGGGTTATCACTCTAGTCAGATGGACCCGGTATACTCAGGAAGAGTCTTTAAAGCAAAGAACCATTAAAGCAAGGAACTGTTAAAGTAAGGAACTGTTAAAGTAAGGAACTGTTAAAGTAAGGAACTGTTAAAGTAAGGAACTGTTAAAGTAAGGAACTGTTAAAGTAAGGAACTGTTAAAGCAAGGAACTGTTAAAGCAAGGAACTGTTAAAGCAAGGAACAAGTAATTTTTCATTTTCTAGCTACTATATTGAAGGGTTCGAAAATAGAGTAAAAAATTATTAAGATGCAAGCCAGTAACATACTGGTTATAGGAATTTTAAAAAAGAATTTCGGTTTATTTTTTGTCTTCTCTATTCCATTCTATCAAAGCTTTTTCAATAGATATCAAAGTAAACATAGTAGTATTGAATATCTCATCTGGATGTTGCGGCATCCAACTGATTTCATCGAGAACGTCTTTTGGGAGCCGAACAATGTCGTTCATTTCTTCTCCTATCCTCATGAAATATTCGGTATATCGTGAACCGTATCTACTGTTATCACTTGCAGTGATAGAAATATACTGAGTAAATGACCCGTCATTCATTATATCTCTTGAATACCTGTACTGAATTTCTTCAATACAATCCGAGTAATCATTATGCAATCTTCGGACTGTATCTGGAATTGATTCTCCGTCTTTTTGCAAAGCTTTCAGGTCTGAAAATACACTTTTTGAGAGTCGAATAGTTTTATACTGTTTCACGCTACTACATATGTAGTTAAGTATATAAATAGATTAATATACGATACAGTGTTTCGCTAAAATCTCTTTAATAATTCGTATTTCATTGTTTTTAGCGTTCACCTACTAATTCATTAACATTGCTTACGAATAATAAGATAATAAAATAAGTATGCAGTTTTATGGTCGATAATTTATGGTTGATAATAACCCTAATAGTCCACACAATAATCCCGAAAAGAGAAAAAATCCTTTTAAGAAAATGCTAGATAATATGAGAAATCTTGTAATAAAGGATGTCGAAGATAATGAGCCGTCTTCTTTTGAAGCATTTGAAATTGGAAAAAATCAAGACTCAAACAACCCGAAACCTGAAATGTCTGAAACAAAAAAAGCTAAGAGATCAACACATGAAAGAAAATCTAATAGTAAGGAACAAAAGCTTCCAAAGAAGTTTAAAAAAGGCTGGTAATTGATATTATAACCCACTTTCCGCAGGTGCGACAAGAAGCTATACTATGAATCGCGCCATTACGCTACCTCTTCCA
>NZ_LMVP01000154.1 GCF_002287235.1 Methanosarcina spelaei | reverse complement strand
TGCGGCTTCATCATAATACATTCAGTTTTTCTCCAGTCAATCAAACAAATACTTTTGGATATAAAGTACTTATAATCTGTTAAATATAATATTCAATAGTGTAACCTACATTCCGCAGATGTACACAGATGTAGAATTTATTTGCCGATTTGCCATATTATCTCATCAAATCCGATTTTAAGTTTTTAGCTTATTGCCGTATTGAGATAATAAGTGGCATTTTTGTGTACATCTGCGGAAAGTGGGGTGTAATTAAAACTAATCTTCTTGTTTACCATAACTCTTGTAATATTATGAAGTGATGGCAGTATTCATTCATCACTTCACACAATTAATCAGCTGAATATTTCATCCAGCCAGTCAAACAAAAGCGAGCTAACTAAGCCGGTGTTTTCACCATAGCAGTGTGTGCCTGCCCCTTCTTCAAAAGAACCGACGATCATTTTTTTGTTAGAATTTGGAAGTGCTTCAATAAATTCGTGCTGCATCGCTTTTACTACAGGGTTTTTGTATTCTCCTGCACTAATAATAAGGAGCACCGGACAGATAATATCTTTCGGGTTAAAGATGTAATCTTCGTTTCTGTCGATCAACGTCTTCCAATTGTCCGTCGAAGTGTTCCATCTCCATACTACTGTTTCGACCATACGGTAATTAAATGCCATGGCTGCCAATATCTTTCTGAAATCAGTAATGCCGTAATTGGCTATGCAGGCCTTAATGCGATGGTCGTGAGCTGCCGCTCTTGGGACAAAATAACCTCCGGCACTGATACCATAAGCAGCGATGTATTCAGGATCTACTTCTGGTCTACATAATGCATAGTCTACGATTGCTTTGATGGGAACTTCAGTATCCGGTCGGAAATAAAGGCCCTGCGACGGAGTGTGTCCCTGACCGGGAATATCTACCGTCAAAAAATTATACCCTCGGATCAAAGCAGACGGTGCTATATGGAAGTACATATCTTCCGCATATGTTTCACCACCTCCAACAGCAATCAATGTCTTACTCTTTCGACCATCCTTGTTGGCTTTAATAAAGTAGCCAGGCAACTCTCTGTTTTCAAAGGGGATAGAAATAGATTCAATGACCGGATCAAAGAGCTGACTTGCCTTTTTCATGCAACTCCTTGCTTTCTCTGTAGTTGTTATTCTAGAACCAAGAGGAGACATACTCATCATGGCCATACGGTAATAGTTGGCAGCACGAAGGTAAAATTCCCTTGCGCTGACTTTATGACCTGCACTTTCGGCTTTTTTTGCCTTAATTTCCACTCTTTCTGCCGTCTTAACCCATTCTTCAGACCAGCTGTTTGGATCTGTTATTTGAGCAGCAGTATAAAAAGCCTCACCGATTTCGCATCCTCCATGGCGGGATGACCCTAGCAGCCATTGAAAAGCAAAATCCATTCCATAATCATCGAAATGAATTTTGTAAAACTGTCGATGCGAGTCCAATTGTTTTTCATTTTGTTTCACTAGCTCGTCAATTTTTTCTTTACGGTTTATAAATTCTCATCTCCTTGTATTTTTTTCGTTTAGTGTGCTGGATAATATAATTTAAGAATTTTTATAAAAATCTACTTTGTCTGAATATTTTCAAGTCAATCAAAAATCAACCACGTAAAAAGCCGGTATTTTCGTCCAGACAATGTTTATTGTTTCCTTTTGTTTTGTATCGCCAATTCCTTCATAATCTTTTCAATGTTTGTTTTAGCATAGCCTGTTATACATACCTTGATTCTTTACGGGCTACAGATGATTTCGGGCCTGAAATTAAAGACTTCATCGTTTAGCCATTCAAATATAACGTCCATCCCGCGTGTGATATTATCCAGCTGGCAGTGGTCATTGCTTCCATCATCTCTTAAGTTGAATATGTGCATTTTTTTAGTTGCTGATGATATTCCTTCAATGAATTCTTTAGCCTGTTCGATCATTATTTTTCCTTCTTCCTCACCGACCAATGCCAATGCAGGGCATGTGATTTTATGAAGATCATTGGTAATAATCGATTTTTTTACTTCTTCTGAGTGCATGTAGTCTGCAAGAGTTTTTCCCTTCATACCCCAGGTCCACAGCTGGTATTCAATAAATGCTTTTTTAACCGGATACTCTGCCAGCATATTGTCAAAAATTTCGTGTGCTTCCTTTTCAGAAAGGCCTTCAAGAAGTTTCAGAATGGAGGCAAAAAACGCTTGCGAAATTCTATAGAGATCAACAATTGGGCTGTCGGGTATTACGGCTTTGAGGCGTTTTTCATGAATAGCCACCTGACTTACTACATAACCACCGTAACTCCAGCCGGAAAGGGCTATTCTTTCATCAACTCCTGGTAGATCTTGTAGAAAGTCTATGGCTACATTGAAGGCATCTTCGTAATAGGCTCTCTTGGCAAGTTGCGGGTGAAGATGTACGCATCCTCGATGACCCGGATATTCGAAAGTAAAAAAGTTATATCCATTCCTTATCGTAGCAGGTCCTGTCAAATAAACCACCTCTTCACCAAGAGAGTCACTGCCGCCGACAAGGATCAGTGTGGGACGTTTTGTATCGGAATTATCAGGACGCCAGAAATATCCCGGCATAAAAGTATCTTTGTAAGGAATTTCGATATATTGAATTGGAGGGGTGAACAATGGACAGGATTTTTTGAAGGCTTTGACGCTCTTGGACCAGATTTCAAAATGTCGTGGGTTGAATGGAGAAGTGCCGTACTCAGCTGTTCGGTAATAGTTGCAGGCTCGCCAGTATCCGTATCGCGCTGCAATTTTCTGCCCCTTCTTAAGGGCTTCTTCCGCCTGCCTTTCGACACGGGAACCCAGATCTTCCCACGTTTTGATCCAGCTTTCCCCATCCGTTTCATCCAAGAGCCTGGCGGCGTACAGACAGTCCCCTATTTCTGCAGCTTTTTCATTCATCGGTTCCAGTGTCCGCTTGAAAACCCAGTCTGTCTCTTGGTCTTTAAAAATTCCGAAATTATTTGAAGATCGGGCAACTCCGAGTGCTTTATTCATTTCTGTGGTCATGATATGTCACCTACAGGATAGTTATCTTCACAAATTTTTCATTTATATCTTTGAATTAACGCTTCTTGCTTTGTTTTTAAGGTGATTTTGTAAATATAATTGATATATATAATTAAAAATTCGTCAAATAAGACTAAAAATATCACTATTTGACCAACTTCTTTTGTTTACCTGACAGCGATCGCTGCACTCGTATTTTTCTTCCAAGTTAATTTCTCCTTATTTCATTATATTAACAATTAACTAAGTGGTTAGTTAATAATCTTTCAAAAAAAATATACAATTAAGTCACCAGATGAGCTGCAAGGTGCACTTTTTTGAATGATTGGTAAAATTTCTCACGTAATTCTTCCTCACTAATGTTATAGAATCTCTCCCATTCGTCCTTGTATAATGCATAACTGAATAGGGGCATTAATCCCGTAAAAAATTCTGTTACCAACAATTCCTGCTTATCTGCTGGAAAATTAAGCCCTTTGGTTTCATATGCTTTGCGAATATTCTCAATCTCTGCATCAATAATTAAATTTCCAACTTTCATAACAATTGAAATATTTGACGAAGATTTAGCAGACTCTGCAATTGCAACTTTAATAATTTTTCTTTTTTTTATTATGAAATTTATGTATGCATCAAATAACTCTCTATAACCATCTTCTCGCCTAATATCAGGATACCCTTCTACACTTTTAATCAGGATTCCTTTTACATCTTCAACCAGAGAGGTAAAAAGCGTATCCAGTATTTCTTCTTTGCTTTTAAAATAATAATATATAAGAGCCTTGTTCACGCAGGCTTTTTTTGCGATATCATCTACTCTGGCTCCATCAAAACCCACTTCTGAGAATATTTCCTCAGCTACCGAAAGTATTCTAGTTTTTGTTTCTTCAGCGTCCCTTTTATTCATAACATCTCCTTTTCTTCGCATATAACTAACTAGTTAGTTAATTATATAAGTACTTTCCTTTTTTATTACATCTGGAGCGTAGGGAGTCACTAATATCCCGTTCTTTACAGGCTGTCCGATAATTACTTTTAGTAATAAAATCGTCTAATTTCTAAATCTTTTTTCTGACCATTATTTTTGACCACTATTTCTGCTCACATTTTCGGATACAATGATAAAAAAGTCCGCCTAATTAGCTTGACATTGTCACATTTCCTTTTCAGGTCTACCGTGAAGTATAACTTTTGTTCTATAAATTTGGTTTAGTGAGACAAATAACAGATGACTTTATCAAGTCAAATAATATTTCTGTAGAAAAATACATT
>NZ_LMVP01000153.1 GCF_002287235.1 Methanosarcina spelaei | reverse complement strand
GCAGCAGTTCAAAGAATGCTCTATTACCTAATCAGGATTATCAACCATTTTAAGAGTTGTTCCTGGATGACCTTCTTGACCTCCAGGGTTCTTTTCGCTCTTTTTACGGAGACTCTTGGGATTAGGTTTTTCTTTGACAAAAAAATCAGTAGAAGGAGGTTTACTGCTGTTTCTGCTATTTTGATTTAAGCGAGATTCTAAAACTTGCAATTTTTCACTAAGCTGTTTTATTTGAGATTCAAGACTCTCAATGTAAGTTGCAATAACTTCAGGATTTGAAGTACACAGAGCAAGAATCTCTTCACGTTTCATCAAAGATAGAAATAACTCATTGTAAATCCAATTTTTCCTCGAAAAGAGGAAAAATTGTGTAGCCCTAAAAAGGCTACCTGAATAGTAACAAATAATTTAGATTTTTCAAAACCTCAAAAATTTCTTGCCTGATGTTTTTGAGGAGTAATTTTTCAGATAGATAGTCATATAGAACAAAGCGTAAAAGCCTGTACTTTTGGCCTGAAGTATAATGTTAGATTATCCTATTTTCGTCATTTTCAATTGCAAATTCCTTCTTTGATTATTCTTCATTGTACCAGAGCTTCCATTTTGTACTCCGATGATTTTGTTTCCGAACTGCTAGTGCTTAGATTCTGATGTTAATCCATAAAATATTTTTAATTACATATCTTTCATACTTTAATATTCAATTTCGTCTATTTTTACAGAAACACTCTATTATAAATATGATAATGAACATTAATATATCTTTTATGGTAATTAAAGCAGGGGACACTATGAATACTAAAGGAGAAGCAGTGGTCTCCATTCGTGATCTAGCCATGAGCTACGGTACCCATCAAGTATTGCGCGGTATCAACCTGAATGTCTTTCAAGGGGAAATCATTGGCTACATTGGACCCAACGGCGCCGGCAAGAGCACCACGGTAAAAATAATATTGGGCCTCGTAGATGGTTTTAAGGGGCAGGTTAAAGTCCTGGGGGAGGACATAGCCGACGGTGGGATTGAATACAAGCGTAAAATTGGCTATGTTCCCGAAACAGCTGAGGTCTATGACACCCTTACCGCCTATGAATACCTCACATTTATCGGGGAAATGTACGGCATGGAATTCAAGCTGGTAGACCAGAAAGCTCAGAAGCTCATGGCCTTATTTGATATTGCCGATATGTATCACGCCCGCATCGCCTCCTATTCCAAAGGCATGAAGCAAAAGCTGCTAATAATATCCAGCCTCCTGCACAATCCGGACATCCTGTTTTTTGACGAGCCTTTAAGCGGGCTGGACGCTAACAGCGTAATGGTGTTCAAGGAAATCATGACTGACCTAGCCGCCCAGGGAAAAACCATTTTCTACTCCTCGCACATCATGGACGTGGTGGAAAAGATAAGCAGCCGCATAATCCTGATAAATAACGGGCAAATAGTGGCCGATGGCTCATTTGATCAATTAAGCCAGAAATGCCGTGAGGGATCCCTGGAAGAAATCTTCAACCAACTAACCGGTTTTAACCGGCATAAAGAAATAGCTGATGAATTCATTGCTGTGCTGGGCGAGGCATAGTATCATGAAAGATTTCACCGTGTTAAAATTGCTGGACAAATTCTCTTTTCTCTTTAAGAAAATAGAGGTTGATTACCCCGTCATGCGCCGGATTCTGCAGGTACAGCTCACCATGGACGAGCGTCGGGTGCCCACCATTCTGACCAATCAAAAAAAGACCCAAAGCGGTAACTCCTTTAAAGCATCGCTATTTACATACGGAATTCTGGGGTTTTTTATCGGCTTGCTGATGCTGGTTCCTTTTCCACTCTATTATCTAATGAACCTAGCTTTTGGGCTCATTATATTTATGGTGATGGCCACCATGATTTCAGACTTTTCTACTGTTCTCTTAGATGTAAAAGATAAAAACATCTTGCTGCCCCGCCCAGTTGACGCTAGAACCATCAATACAGCCAAATTACTGCATATTGTAATCTACCTCTTCACCATTACCATGAGTATTTCAGGATTGGCTCTGCTGGTTGGGCTGTTTAAGTACGGGGTGGCCTTCGCTCTAATCTTCATGTTCGAACTGGTGTTGATCTGTTGCCTGGTAGTATTTTTCACTTCGATTTTGTATATGGCTATTTTATCCTTTTTTGACGGCGAGAAATTGAAGGATATGATCAATTATATTCAAATACTACTTTCGATTTTTATGCTTGTAGGCTACCAGTTTATAGGGCGGATATTTAACCTGAAGCTCCTTACTGTCACCTTCCATCCCGCCTGGTGGCATTTTCTCATTCCCACCACTTGGTTCGCCGCCCCTTTCAGCCTGTTCATCGAGCACAACTCCAGCCAGTACTTCATTGCTTTAAGCCTGCTCGCCCTCGTCGTCCCGACCGCAGCTACGGTCTTATACATGACCCTGGTTATTCCCTATTTTGAAGGCAAACTGCAAAAATTGAACAGCAGCAGTATGCGTGCTAACAGAGGTGCAGCCGTCAGAGTAAAAATACAGCGGGCAGCCGCCAACATGCTTTGCTTCAGCCGGATGGAAAAGGCTTTTTATCAATTTACCCAGAATATGCTGTCCAATGAAAGAAAACTCAAGCTGCAGCTGTATCCACAGCTGACTTTCGCCTTGGTCATGCCCTTTTTAATGCTGTCCGGAATAATAGGAAATAGGGTTTCTTGGTCTGACATTTTAGTTAACCTTGCCAATAGCAAACTTTATCTGGCTGTTTACTTGTCCGCTGTTATTCTGGCTTCTACAGCCACCATGATCAGCTCCAGCGAAAATTACAGAGGTGCCTGGATTTATCGGGTTTTGCCCACAGAAAGCCCTGTTCCGCTTTTAAAAGGCGCTTTAAAGGCTTTTATAGTCAAATATATCATTCCAATTTACCTGTTGATCGCCTTAATATTCGTCCTCTTATGTGGCTTAAAAATCATCCCCGATCTCATTTTGATATTTATAAATATGATTATGGTTCTGCTATTGATTTTTAAATTGAACCGTAAGGAGCTCCCCTTCGATAGGGATTTTCAAGTCACGCAGGGTATGAGCCGGATGGGAATTATGCTGATTTCAATGCTGGTATGCGGGTTATGCGCACTTGTTCACCTGCTGCTTACCTATGTCCCTTTCGGAGTGATTCTGAATATTGTCCTGTCG
Organism: Methanosarcina spelaei; assembly: GCF_002287235.1. GTDB lineage: Archaea > Halobacteriota > Methanosarcinia > Methanosarcinales > Methanosarcinaceae > Methanosarcina > Methanosarcina spelaei. Next base: position 1,127 of record NZ_LMVP01000153.1, on the reverse strand, counting down.
CTGGGTATCACCATGGTATTATGGTGTAAAAGTTTCAACATCACCTGGAAGGAAATAGTTAAAGGCGCCATATGACATAATATATTGGAGAAAACTTGAGTTAAACGTTTGCAGCCCACTCTTACTCTGTCCCGGATCACGGCACCTTTAATCAGTAATCATGCTGTATTGCCAATGCTCTTGATGATAGTATTACCTTTTAAAGGGAAACGCAAAAGAGACCTAACCTGTTGATCAAGAATTTGGTGCGGTAATCTTTTTGGGGAATTTTGCAGTCAAAACGGATTCTTGGCCTAGTTGACCTAGTGCTTTGATTCTTAATTAATTCCTCTTTCTTTTAGATTATAATTTTTCCAGGCATTTCATCTCTTTCTTCTATTTTATATTTCCATTTAAAAATTACTGGTTTTTCGTTAATCTGGTCTATATATTGACTAATTCTTTCCCTTAATTCCGTTATTGATTCTACTCTTATTCCTCTCAGCAAGCTTCTTGCCATTTTACTGAAAAAACTTTCAATAATGTTTAGCCACGAAGCATGTTTGGGTGTGAATATAAATTCAAACTTATCTGGAACAGTTTCCAGGTATTCTCGAGTTTCTGCTGATGTATGCACTTTATAATTATCCATTAGAATTTTGATTTTTTCTTTTGGATAAATCAGCTCAAGTTCTTTAAGGAATTGTATAAATTCCCAGCTTTGATGGCTCTGATCCAAAATCCAGTGATTTTTGGATTTTTCGATTGAAATACTGAATTGCGGGAAGGATTCTTTCTTATATTAACCTCAATATTCGATATCTAAAGAATTCAATCAAGAAGATGTGTTCAAAGGATTGTGTCCATTTTCAAAATATAGTGATTTTTAATTCTACGTTCATCACTGGATTTTGGTACTGAATTGCTTTGATGTTTTTCAAATATTTTATAGTGAATTCTTCCTGATATCAAATCAATTCCAGCTAATAGTGAAAGAGTTCCATGTCTTTTGTATTCATAATCTCTTGCTATTGTAGAATAATGCCCTTCTACCGGCATTAGATCTGGGTAAACATTTCCAATTGCTTGAATGCCTGGTTTTTCATCGTAGGAAATAATCACGGTTTTAATTTCTTCTTTTTTTCACT
>NZ_LMVP01000152.1 GCF_002287235.1 Methanosarcina spelaei | reverse complement strand
GCAGCAGTTCAAAGAATGCTCTATTACCTAATCAGGATTATCAACCATTTTAAGAGTTGTTCCTGGATGACCTTCTTGACCTCCAGGGTTCTTTTCGCTCTTTTTACGGAGACTCTTGGGATTAGGTTTTCCTTTGACAAAAAAATCAGTAGAAGGAGGTTTACTGCTGTTTCTGCTATTTTGATTTAAGCGAGATTCTAAAACTTGCAATTTTTCACTAAGCTGTTTTATTTGAGATTCAAGACTCTCAATGTAAGTTGCAATAACTTCAGGATTTGAAGTACACAGAGCAAGAATCTCTTCACGTTTCATCAAAGATAGAAATAACTCATTGTAAATCCAATTTTTCCTCGAAAAGAGGAAAAATTGTGTAGCCCTAAAAAGGCTACCTGAATAGTAACAGTAATTTTTGATAAAACTTTTTTCTAAAAAGTTTTCGATAAAACTTTTTTCTAAGTAATTTTTGATAAAACTTTTTTCTAAAAAGTTTTCGATATAGCTTTTTTCTAAGTTGTTTTGAGAGAAGGAGTCAAGATTTTCGAAAGATTCCTTTTATCAGATGTCTCCTGTAAACTGTCCCTCTGAAGGTTTTTTCTTTTACTGCATCTTCCAGCTCTATAATCTCTAAATCCTTGAAAAGGGCCCTGACCTCTTCTTTAGTAAAATAGTGATAGATTATTCCATTTTGCCGGGCAAAAGTCCTTTCTTCAAAAGGGATTGAAGTTTCTCCTCCGCAACGCATATCTTTATATCCGAAGGCCTCAAAGAAGAAAAAACCTCCCTCCTTCAGTATATGACTGAGTTCCGTGACAGCAAATTCCCTTTCTGCTTTGAAGAGATGCTGAAGTACCCCGTAACAGAGAATTCCGTCAAAAATTCGGGTTTTGAAGGGCAGATCCAGGATACTTGCACCAAGATGCTCTGCAAATTTGCCACTTCTTGCAAGCTGAGCTCTGGAACCATTAAGGGCTGTTAAAGAAATGTCAATTCCTATTGTGTTGTAATGCCTTGCAAGTTCACCAAGGTATCTGCCATTTCCTGAGCCTGCATCAAGAATTTTGGATCCGGGCAGAAGACGAGTCTGGATGTCCTGGATAGGAGCAGGCCCACCCCATTTCAGGTGGGTATATTCTTTGTCCCAGGCCAGAAAGTGATTTTTCGTGGAGCTTGCCTGTGAATCTGCGAGGTTAAAAGTGTCTGCTTTATCCATGTTTGCGATTCATCATGTTTATGCGTGTTTTTCAGGGCTATAATTTGAAGCTTCCTCAAATCTTTCTACCAGGAACTCTTTTTCAAATGAAGATAGGAACCATCCTGCTTTAGGGCCTGAGCTCTGCCCGAGTAATGAAATGTAAATTGCTTTGAAAAGCTCCTTAGGGTCAACCTGCGGAGCAGGAGTGCCCAGCTTTTCTGCAATCCGCTTGTTCAGTTCGGAACCCTCATCCTTTGCAGAGTAGACCAGCATATGGTATTCTTCTCCACTGATTTCGCCTCTTGACTCGATAAGGGCTGCAAATGCTGAAAGAAAGGCTTTCTGAAGCTCAGACAGGGTTGCTGCCTGCACAGGCACCTTTTCTTTAACCTTAAACTTGGCAAAGGGTGGAGCATAGAGTTTTAGCCATTTAGATACATTGTCTGCCAGTTCTTTTATACACTTTTCATCTTCAGTTGAAAAACCTGAACGTTTTACAATTTTCAGGATTCGGTCAAAATCTCCCCTTGCTACCTGATATATAGTCACCATCTGCTTGAAAGGAATTTCAGACTGGCAAATTCCAGTTGCCCTGGAAAGTTCATACACTCTTCTCTGAAAAGCCCCGAGTGCAGGATCATTTTCCCTGAACTGCGTCCTGAGCCGTTCATATTCGTCCACAAGGGTGAGAAGAGGTTGTCCAGGGTCGAATTGAATGTGCTTTTCAGGTTTTGTGCGAATGATCAGGTAGCGAAGAACTTCAGGAGGCACAACTTCCAGCATGTCCGAAATGGAGACAACTACTCCTGTAGAAGAAGACATTGCCCCTTGTTTTCCAAGCATTATCCATTCATAGACAATTGGATATGGAGGTTCGTGCCCGAAAATTTCTCTTACTATCCTCTTTCCGGTATCATAAGAACCGCCCTTCGAAGCATGGTCCTTTCCGAAAGGTTCAACAGTCACCCCTAAAACTGACCAGCGGGCAGGCCAGTCTACGCGCCAGGTAAGTTTTCCTCCTCCTGCCATAGGTACGGTTCCCGAATGCCCGCATGCACAGACATAGTCCACGGTTTCGGCTTCCAGATCAAAGCCCGTTACCTTCGTGGTTGTGATCCTTCCGCATTGATCGCATCTGGGATTGAAAGGGCTCCAATCAGGAGCTACAGTTTTTCCCGATATTTCTTCCAGGATTTTTGCTATGGTATCTCTTTTAATAAGGGCAGTTTTTATTGCTTCAGTGTATTTGCCTGTCTTGTACATTTCATCTGCCCTGTAAACTTGAGGATTAATTCCAAGTCGCCTGAGAGCTTCCAGGAAAGGTTTCAAGAAATGCTCGGCATAGTTTGCACAGTCTCCGCAGGGACAGGGAATTTCGGAAATGGGTTTTCCCACATGTTCGGCATAACTCTCGGGGAGGAATGGGTAAACCTTGCGCAGGGGATCATAATTGTCAGCAATATAGATAAAGTCGGCATCTGCTCCTTTATCAATTAGATCCCTATAAACAGCATCTGCAGTCACGACTTCTCTCATGTTGCCTATATGGATGTGTCCAGATGGAGTAATGCCTGTAGCAACAAGATGTTTGTCGTTCTTTTTTAGCACGTCTTCTGCTATGACGTCTGCCCAGTGAATTGTGTCAGCCATATTTCTCACCAGAATCAAGCCTTTTGAAACAACCCTTTTGAAACAACCCTTTTGAAACAACCCTTTTGAAAAAAGGCTTGACCGAAAAGCCCATCAATGATGTGATCGGCGTGATCGCAACCCTTTTGAAAAAAGGCTTGACCGAAAAGCCCATCAATGATGTGATCGGCGTGATCGCAACCCTTTTGAAAAAAGGCTTGACCGAAAAGCCCATCAATGATGTGATCGGCGTGATCGCAACCCTTTTGAAAAAAGGCTTGACCGAAAAGCCCATCAATGATGTGATCGGTGTGGGGTCGCAAGCCTTTTCGAACAACCTTTTTTTAAAAGGCTTGATCGAAAATCTCTCTATGAGGTATGGTAATAATCCTTTTCAAAAGGTTTGATAGAAACCCGTTGGAAAACTATTAATTTCTGGATAATTATCGCAAGCCTTTTAAAAAAGGGTTTAAGCGAAAAACTTTGAGTTCCCTGCATAATTATCATTTGAACTAATAAACTTTGGGCTTGAAGGCATAAACTTTGAGCTGGGAGGCAAGGAGCTGGAATCCGTTTTATATTTTGCTTTTATTGGCGATAAAAGATGTAAGTGAAATCTAAAAGGAAACCTAAGTGTAAAAAATAAAAAAAGGAGAAAAATCAATGGAGGTTCAAAGGCAAATTAACTCAGAAGTCTGCAGATTTACGGAGATTTAATATGGCACCTTATTGAGTAAGTCAAGTAAACTTGACTTGCCAATAAATAAAAGCACGTAAAAATATATAAATATTTCGAAATGGGTTGAGCACGGATAAAAATCTTATCAATAATAGAACAAGCTAGATGAAAACAAAGGAAACTTATAAGATCAATATAAAAATAATATGAAAGAATCAAAAATTTGTGAAGCTCAAGAAATTAGGATAGCATTGTTTACAACATCCTTGTTTGCTATTGTCTGCGAAAAGTATGGAAAAATCAACAATAAAAAGGATGTTAAATGTTTACTATCAATACTTTTTGTAGTTTCAACAACTTCATGAGTAAATGTAACTTTGCCAGTGTAACTCTACCAGTATAACTCTGCCATTTACAGCGCAGATACCTCCCAGATATAGCTCTACACGGTGGATTACAGTTGAGAATTCGCTGGGTTGTATCAGAAAATGAGTGGAATCTATAAAAGTAAAATGACAGCAGGGACGGTGGTCGCTATTTTCCAAGGAAGAACTTTTCGGACCTGCCTGAGTGGTTTGATGGTCGTTTTCTGCTATTTTTAGCAGGTCCGATTTTGTCCAGTCTGGATCTTGTTTATCCCTGCTGTGGAGGAACATTCAGGCTGCTGCCTGAGTTTTTTCTTAGGCTATCTGCTTTCTGAAAAGATTGCAGGAATTAATCTTAATATCAAGCAACTTTTCGATATTCATCTTTGCAGCAATACCTTTTGCAGCACCTGGTACTGACGTTACCACACCGATATCGAGTTCTTCACGCAGCTCTCTCATAACATGCTCGTCTACGAGGT
>NZ_LMVP01000151.1 GCF_002287235.1 Methanosarcina spelaei | reverse complement strand
TGCAGATTTCCCTTCTATTGTGTTTGAAAAAGTAGATTTGAAAACCGTTAAAAAACGTGAAACAGGTAAAAGAGGCAGAATTTCTAAAGATGAGAAATTGAAGACATATTACAGGATTGAGGGGGTTATAAAGGTTAATGATGATTTTGTTTTAAAAGAAATGGAGAAAATGGGACTTTTCATTCTTGCAAGTAATGATATCAGTCTTTCTCCTGAAGAGATGCTGAAGTATTATAAAGGACAGGATAAAGTAGAAAAAGGATTCAGATTTTTGAAAAGTGATACCTTTAGCGTATCGAAGGTGTATCTCAAGAATAAATCAAGAATTGAAGCGTTGACAATGATAATGGTTCTCTGCTTGATGATTTATTCAATTGCGGAATGGAAATTAAGGACAAAATTAGAAGAAGAAAATGAAACGGTTCCAGATCAGAAAGGAAAACCAACAAAAAGACCGACAATGAGATGGATATTTTTCAAGTTTCAGGAAATTACAGAACTTATAACTCAGAAAAAAGGGAAAGCAAAGTCAGAAATTCTAAATATGGAAGAGATTCATTGGAAGATATTGAGTCTAATGGGAGAGGAATATGAAAATATATACCTCTAGCCTACTTTCGGCAGGTCGACATAAGGAATCTGAATATTTTTATTGATATCGTTTTTCAACATTTGATAATTATCTAGTAGAGTTAAAGCTGGTTAACGTGTGGCTCAACTCCAACGACATATATAAACACTGAATCATTTTTATATCAAAGTTTAGCATGAAAGATTATGTTTGGATCATATGTAAACCTAATAACTACATACAACAAGGGAGCATTATTTCAAAATCGACATCACTAAAATTATAGAAAATGAAATGTCGACCTGCCGAATCTAGGTTATGAAGTTTCATTTTGAGATATTTTATCTCTGAAAATGTTTTTCTACTCTGGCTATATTTGAATAATATCGGAATAAATTCTCTTCTATCAGGACTACTCATTACTGAATAAAAGAAATTGAGATTATCCGTAATGGATAATTCAAGTTTTTGAAAAGTCTTAAACCTCTTTGAAGGCTTATTTCCTCTATCTGGAGTTTTTAATTGTTTTGAATATTTGCCCTGGGTTGAAAGTTTTAAAAGCTGGAACCTTCATCCTATTGATCCTTGACAGGAGACATATTAAATAAGGTTTCCTTCAGGATGCTATCTTACCTCATTATGATAACTCAATGAGGATTCCAAAAAGCTTTTATATTAAGTCGATGAGGTACTCCATAGAAATCTTGGGAGAAATTTAAAAAATATATAATAAGTTTCCTTTATTCAAGTTTCAAAAAAACGACATAATAAGGAATTTGCTCTGCCACCCTGAAACGGCTAAATTGATTACGAACTCTTGTGGAATTAGAAAGGAAAAGACTCGACGAGTTTCGTAAGCCGATTCCGGAGTGAAAAAACAGATTCCAAGCTTCAAAAAACAAACAAAATGTCTGTTGAGTTAAGAAGCAAATTAGCAGAGGCAAACCAGAATTAATACAAGGCGAGTAGAACCCATATCCGCCTTCCATAACCCAATCCTGAATCGTATCCAGGATTCACCATGCAGTTCACACAGATCCCTACCCAAGGATCCAACCCAAAGTCCAACCTGCAGTTCACATAGATTCCTACCCAGGATCTAACCCAAAGTCCAACCTAAAATCCAACCTGCGATCCAACAGGGGTCTTTCGGATTCAATCCAAAATCCAACCTGCGGTTCAACAGCGGTTCCATGGATTCAATCCAGCCTAACCTTCGATCCAACAGGGACCCTCCTGAACCTGGCCCAAAATCAGCTTCGAATATTCGGCACCTAACCGAGGATTAACCCAAGATCCGCATTCGAGCCATTTTGGGACCCAACAGGACTCAACCTTGATCCAACATAGTAGTTGACCCCACGATCCCATCAAGATTTAGCTCCCATCCAATCCTGAAGGGCGTAAGAAATCATGCAGCTTATCAAGAAACCCGAAAATCTTGCCTTGGAAGCTCAGAAAGGAGCAGCCAGACAAAAAGTTGAGCAAAAAGACCGATGTACTGACAAACTTAAAACTTACAACTGTTTTAAGGAATTAAAAACAGATAACTTTGAAACCCTAAACCCAGAAATGAGATTTTGCATAACATACAGTAACAGTATCCTATCTGATAGTACCTGCAAGGCTGAAAGACCAGGTTTACCTCTCCTGCAAACTGCTGAGAAAGACATATCAGGCTTTAACCTGCAGTTGACTGGGAAAATTTTACAAGTAGTCACTGGCAATGCAACCGAATACTGCTCCTGCCCGTTGACCCGGAAAGTCGAGAACTAACCCAATAAAACGGTGTTAACATGTCAGTTAACGACTCGGTCAACCGGATAGTGACAGGTTCCGGCGTAATACTTGCAGGAACCTTTATTGGAATGCTTCTCGACATTATTACTAAAAAAGTACTCACTTCACATCTCGCGCCAGCTGACTTTGGCACATACTCCCTTGCACTTACTGTGATCTCAATTACAGGTGCATTTGCAACCCTTGGACTCAATGAAGGTGTTCCGAGATATATTGCATTCTTCAGAGGCAAGCATGAGGAACAGAAGGTACATGAGTTAATCATCTCAGCCATGATTATGGGCTTGATTGCAGGCTTGATTTCAGTTCTGGTATCACCTTCCCTATTCCATGCTCTGGCAGGAAATGGCTTTGATGCGCAAGGCAAAGTATTGTCCGTAGTGAAGATCCTTATCTTTGCGGTCCCGTTTACAATACTCCTGAACCTGACAGTAGCAATCTACAGGGGATTCGACCGTACTAGTGTTAACATGTATTTTTATAACATTATAAGGCCGGTATCTCTGCTTGGATTTGCTACGATTGCCGTGTTTATCAAGGCTTCCCTGAAAGGAGTAGTGTTTGCGGATCTGCTCTCAATGATCTTTACCTTCAGCATAATGTCCGTATACTTCATAAGGAGGCCGCCAGTTAAGCATAAAGCCAAACAGGAACGGAAGATTCAATTCAGTGACACAACCAGGCAGTTGATAAGGTATTCGTTCCCACTTTTGATAACCGCAACTCTACTCAACATTATGAGCTGGATAGACACAATAATGCTCGGTTATTTCAAGTCTGCTGAAACCGTTGGAATTTACAATGCAGTATATCCTCTTGTAGGATTCTTGTCTCTGGTAGTATCTTCCGTAGGCTTTGTTTATGTCCCTATTACATCCAGGCTCTGGGGTCAAAACGAGACTGCTCCACTTGGCTCAATCTATGCAGTAATGACTAAATGGTGCTTCCTGCTCACGTTCCCTCTATTTGCACTTATATTCGTGTATCCCGAATACTTTATTACAAAGCTCTATGGAGCACAATACGTAAGCGGAGCCACTTCCCTGCGTATCCTTGCCCTTGGGTTCATAACAAACTCGTACTTCGGGTTTAACTATCACACCCTGTTAGCCTCTGGGGACTCGGATTTCCTTATGAAGTGCTCAGTAGCAAGTGCAGGCATTAATGTCGCCCTCAACTTCATGTTAATACCTGAGTATGGAATGATAGGTGCAGCTGTAGGAACTGCAGTGTCCTTTGTATCCATCGAGGTTCTGATGACTTTAAGGGCCTGGAGAAAGCAGAATATGCATCCTTTCACCTCGATGTACAGGAAATTAACTTTCATCGTTATCTTGATGGTCGGGGCCATGCTCGCAGCCAGGAATGCGCATCTACTTACCGGAGCACTCTGGGAGTATGTAGCCTTCATAGTCGGATATTTCCTGATTGTCAATCATGCAAAAATCCTGGACAATACTGAAATGGAGATGATAGGTGAAATCCGGAAGAATTTCAGGTATAGGATCAGCCTCCGTATTCCCGAAACATTCAAAACCCTTACATCGTAATTTAATCCGTGCAAGGAAAAGCCAGCAATCTTATAGTTAAAAAATATCAGAAACCTGAACCTCCACGGATCAAAGTGAAAAAGAAGATACAGATAGTGCTATAGTTCATCCCAAAATCAATTTTATTCTCAAATCAATGAGAGTTTCAGAACTATATTTCATGGTCAGAAACTCTATTGATTATTCCATATATGAAATTCAGATGAGCAATTTTGGTTTTTGGAATAACTCCAGTACTAATATCATAAGATCCCTAGTCTAATATCATAAGATCCCAAGGTTCTAAACTACAGTAGTTACGAAATACTTACTTGTGCTTGATTTCATTCATCAAGTAAGCAAATCTCAACTTTTTATTAAGTTGAGAAGTCTTAATTTTTTATTAAGAGAATAAATCTTAATTCGTATCCTCTTCAAATTCAATGGTTTTTCAACCGCATAAAAAATATAATAGTTTTTCCATTTTCCCTTATCATATTTTG
>NZ_LMVP01000150.1 GCF_002287235.1 Methanosarcina spelaei | reverse complement strand
CTGGCGCGGACATACCCCGTTGCTTGCAGCGGGGTGCGCCAGCGCAACTTTGATTAATAGAAGTTTTGACTATTGTTCACCTGGAGTGTTAATGCATACAATTTATTAACTGCGGTTTTGACTATTGTTCACTCTGGAGATGCCAGATCACTCAGGAGATACCAGATGCAGGATAAAAAAACTGTTCAAGAAAATCAAAAAAGCATGAAACGGGATAAAAAAGCGAAAATTATCTCTATTCAGGATGCAATGTGCATGTTGATAGAGACAAAAGGTTATGAAAATGTAACCATCCGAGACATAGCTGAGGCTGGCGGTGTGAGCATAGGACTGATCTACAAATATTTCCCAGGAGGTAAGTTTGACATCCTTAAAGAGATCAGTTATCGGTACACGGACGAGTTACTGATGACAAATAAGTCCGAAAATATTGATTTTAATGATTTTCCTGGCTACATAAGGAATGTAATAAAAAATATGCAGCAATACACCAGAGATAACATATCTTTGTCAAAAGCGTTGATCATAGCCGCACTGCTCGGCGGCGAGATCGTGGAAGAAATCAAAAATTTGGATTTTAAAAATGAATACTACAAATCCGTATCCGAGTTTTTTTGTAGTTTTAATGGTGTTGAGGTAGGTGATAAAGACCCTCTGGAAGTCCTTATAGATTGGGGGATAGCGGTAAAGGGCATTATCCAATGCGACTTGATATATTCTCTGTCTCTCATTAAGAGCGAAGAATCCCTGACCGACCTGATGGTCGATATATCTTTGAAAATTTGGGGATATCGACAGACACCATGAGTTTTTTCTTACTGAACAGGTTCCTGGAACCTAAATAGTTTTTTAATTATTTTCTTATCCAGATTGTAGGTTTTGGGGAAACCGAAGATGATGACGAGGAATTTGAGGAAAAAATGGAGAAACTGACTGCCGAACTTTCGGAGCAGTTCAGGAAATCCGAAGAGCTGGGAAAGAAAATTAAAGAGAATCTGGCAGGTCTTGGGTATGAACTCTGATTAGTCATTAGAAATCGATAGATTGATCATTGGTTAAAGAATTTTACCTGAACTTTTACCTGAACTTTTACCTGAACTTTTTACCTGAACTTTTTACCTGAATTTTTTACCTGAATTTTTTACTTAAATTTTTTGCTTGAATCTTTTGCTTGAATCTTTTGCTTGAATCTTTTGCTTGAAGTCTGTTCCAGCTCATGTTATGTTGATACTATCAACTGTATGGAAATGAACGCAATTTTCATGATTCTTCTGTTCTGAAAATTCATAGAAATTAATATAACTCAATAACCAGATAGCAGTCATATGAATCCTGATATGAATTCTGGTGAAAATAACGAATTTGTTGAAGACGAGTTATCTTTGTCCGAGTTTCTTGTGCCGGATACTCTGGAGATAAAGGAAATAAAAAGTATTTACACGAATGAATACGAGTACAGTGAATATTTGAGTGAAATCGAGTTTTCAATTGCTGACTATTACTGCCACGAGAACCGAAAAGTAACGGATAAAGATGTCATAAGGGCACTGAAGAACATAAAGGAGAACCGTGACAAACCAATCAGTTTCTTTGAAAAACCCCTTGAAAAAGAAATTGCAAAAAGTCTGGTTGAGCCTCTTGAGGAAAACCCGCTTTTCGACCACGAATTCACCCTTGTCATTGACTATGTTTTGTGGGTCATTGACAACAGGTCCTGGCTTGAGGACAAACAGGCCTATGTAAAGTGGATTACGTACGTGCTTGGATTTTTTTCAGATGAAGAAGAGAAAAAGTACGAAAGGCAGTTCAAAAAATTTGCACGCAAAATGGGTGTGTCCGGGGCACAGGTTGATACGCTCCTCATGAAAAGAGATGCTGAGGATATGTTCGATGAGGAAGACATTTTCGGAGAGGGAGGCTTATTAGAAGGTCTGAGCCCAGAAGATGTTTTTGGAGAAGGCAGGACGGCAGATGACCTTGAAACCGGCTTCTTTTTAATGAACGACGATGAGAAATTCGATTTCTTGATGGACAAAGGCCCGGATTATGTCGAACTTGTCCAGGACTATGTCATGGAACTTGCGGAAAAAGAAGAGTTTGAAAAAATCCAGGACTTTTACAAAAAGTTCAATGAAAAGCATAAAGACTTTTTCCCTCTGCATTTTATTGTTGGGTCTGCCTACCTTAACAGTGACCCTGCTCTTGCAATATCCTATTTTGAGAAAACTCTGAAAGCTACTGAAGATTCAGAAGAATTCCCTCCGGAAATGGGAGGAGAACTGAAAAAGTATATGGATATTCTAACAAAACTCCTCCTTGAAGAAGCTACTGAGAAAGTTGAGGAAAAGGTCGTTGAAAGCAAAAAAAGCAAAAAAAATCAGAAATCTGGAAAAAAGCCTTAAAAAATGATTTCGAAAGCGAATAAGCCTGATATTTTTCGTTTTGAATTTTGTCATGTACCTTAAGGCTTCCAATAAACAATTTGCCCGAGAAACGACTTATGTTTGAATGGTAAGCTTACCGCTTTACCACAATTTTTAATTCTCGAGTTTTGCTTCCCGAGTTCCGTCTCGGGAGGACGGTGCCCTTTTCGCTGTGCTCAAGAGGGCTGAATTACCCGAGTTCCGTCACCCGAGTTCCGTCTCGGGAGGACGGTGCCCTTTTCGCTGTGCTCAAGAGGGCTGAATTACCCGAGTTCCGTCACCCGAGTTCCGTCTCGGGAGGACGGTGCCCTTTTCGCTGTGCTCAAGAGGGCTGAATTACAAATATTTCTGATTACATATTTAGTACCGTGTCGTTCTTGTCACGCTCTACGCATGATAGCGGCCTTTCCTATGAAATTTAGGAAAGATATTTGAGTTTGAAAAAACCGAAAATAATGATTAGATTTGAAGAAATACATGGAAAATATAAGTACGGAACTTTTGGAGCAGTTCAGGAAATCAAAGGAGCTGGAGAGGAAAATTAAAGAGAATCTGGCAGGACTTGACTCTGTTCCAAAATCCAGTGATTTTTGCATTTTTGATAGAAAATCTGAATTAGCAAGAAGAATCCAGTTTTTATCAAAATCAATATTCGCTATCTAAAGACTTGAATCATTAAGTTGTATTACACGGATGGTGACCATTTACAAAATCTAGTGATTTTGAATTTTACATCCATCACTAGATTTTGGTACTGAGTCCAGGACTTGGGTATGAAATTTAATTCAAGTTAGTAGAATCTGAAATATCTCAAATCCTTGAGCTATGAAAGGTTCCCACTGAAAGTAAAGAAAAACTAAACTTACAAACGAAGCTTAAAAACTAAGTTTTTAAACACATGCTGCTAAAATAAATATTAAGAAAAATATAAAATTATAGACAAGCGGAGGCATGCTATGAGTCCTGATACTGGGAACAAATTCACTGAAGGGGAAGATTACTCGCTTTCCCGATATCTAAAACCCGATACTCCGGAAACAAACAAAATTAAAAGTCTGCAAGGAAAGGAGTACGAATACGGCGATTACCTGGGAACTATTGAATATTCGATTGCAAGATATTTTTATGAAAATGATCGAAAAATAAAGGACAAAGATGCAGTAGCAGCATTAACTAATATCAAAAATAACTGCGATAAAAATATCTCTTTTTTTAAACAGGATCTTGAGATAGAAATAATTGAAAACCTGATAGAGCTTCTTGATGATGAACCAATAAGCCATCACGAGTTCGAACTGGCAATTGACTACGTTCTAGAGGTTATCGATAACAGGTCATGGATGGAAGACGAACAGGCGTACCTGAAGTGGGCAACTTATGCTATGGGGCTTTTCACCGAACAAGAGAGTGAAGAGTACGAAAAAAGCATCAAAAAGTTTGCTGCCAAAATAGGCCTGTCCAGCAAACATGCAGATCTCATGCTTATGAAAGGAGATGAGGAAGATTATTTCGAATTTGTAGAAAACTACGAAGCAGAGGATAGAGAAGAACTAACTGAAGAGGAACTGGTGACCGAAATGGAAAAAAAGTTCCTCTCAATGCCAGAGGACGAAAAATTTGATTTCCTGCTGGAAAACGGCTCTGAGTTCTATGAACTCGTAGGCCTCTATATCTCAGACCTGTCCGAAAGAGGCGAATTTGATAAAATCCAGGACCTGTACGAAAAGCTTACTGAAAAATATGATGACTTCCTTTATCTGTATGTTTACATGGGAGGAGTCTATGTCGAAAAAGACCCTGCCCTTGCTAAGTCCTACTTAGAAAAAGCTCTGGAAACTCTTGATAGACTCGATGATCTTTCGGATTCTACTAGAGAAATGTTAAGAGCTAACTTCCTCAATCTTATAGATAGATTAGAATGATTTTTGTCACCCGAGTTCCGTCACCCGAGTTCCGTCTCGGGAGGACGGTGCCCTTTTCGC
>NZ_LMVP01000149.1 GCF_002287235.1 Methanosarcina spelaei | reverse complement strand
TAAAAAAAAGTAATTATTGACCAGAAGGAATAACATCCTATGGTGGTCAGTAACAAGTTTTGAGTAATAGAAGCCAAAACTTCAAATATCCGGCCCCACATCCAATGACTGATCCCTATAATGTGATTGGAGTGTGAGACTCTGTGTGCAACATGTCCGCCCCACATAAATCGCAGAGAACCAAACTGGACAGATTCATAAATATTTCACAGACATAATAGGAATCTTAAAACCCATATTGATTTGACATTATTATATATTTGACACAGACTCGGTTTAATTAGATAGTTTGGAAAATCATTACGAGTACGTAATATGGAATTTTGAGAAATATCTGGGAAAGAGTATACGATTATCCTGGAGTTCTTGAGTTTACTCAAATTATAAATCCAATCCAGAGGCGATACGATGCTAAAAAGACAGGTAGGAACCCTATTCCTGACATCATGTCTTATTTTAACAATCGTGTCAACTGTTGGAGAAATATCAACTATTCTATAGTTTTTGAGTTTGCCCAAATTCCAAATCCAACCCAAAGGTGATACGATGCTAAAAATAAAGCAGGATACCCTATTCCTGGTAATATGTCTTAGTTTAACGGCCGTATGTTCTTTGGGAAATAATAGACTCTAACCCTATGGTTTTTGAGTCCACTCAAATTCCAAACTCAACCCAAAGGTGATACGATGCTAAAAAGACAGATAGGAACCCTATTCCTGGCAACATGTCTTATTTTAACAACTGTGCCCGCTGCTTTAGGCGCACAGAACACAATAACCGTAAATCCGACATCTGGATCAGATGCCCAGAATGAAATTAATAATGCAATAAATTCCGTAGCATTAGGAGCGACATCAAATAAATCTGGGTACGTTCTCCTTGGTGCTGGCACTTATCAGATAAGTGCACCTATAGTTTTGAAATCTAATGTAGTGCTGAAAGGTGCAGGCAACGATACAATAATCTTTGCTAACGACTCAGTTTGTCACTCAGTGGAATCACCTGCATATGTATTCGGATCAGGTGT
Source organism: Methanosarcina spelaei (assembly GCF_002287235.1). Lineage (GTDB taxonomy): Archaea > Halobacteriota > Methanosarcinia > Methanosarcinales > Methanosarcinaceae > Methanosarcina > Methanosarcina spelaei. The sequence goes on along the minus strand of NZ_LMVP01000149.1, from coordinate 3,401 downwards.
TTCTAACGTTGAAGTATGTGACCTTCAGTTCAAAAGTACAGCAACTGGATCTGGTGATGGAGGTCACGGAGGCTATCGAAACTGCATACAGTTCAGGTCTTCGAAGGATAGTAAAGTACATGATATTTTATTCACCCGCTATTTGTATAGCGATGGTGTCAGAATCACTAAAAGCTCTGGAATAGAAGTATATAACTGCAGAATGTATTCGGCAGGGCACGACGGTGTAGGATTCTTATCAGGTACTAAGGATTCCAGAATGTATAACTGTGATGTTGAGGTTCAAACCAATACAGGTGTCAGGATAAACGATTGCACAAACATTGAAGTGGATCACAATACCTTTTCAGGTAGTGCCGAGTCTGGCTGGTGCTGCGTTGAGATGGTAAATTCACTGACGAACGCGAATGTCCATCATAATATCATGCACGATTTCAAAGGATCAAGCAGTAGTGCAGGCATTGGAAATTTTAATGCAAACGGGTCAATTAACGTTAATGATAATGTTATGTGGGCTGTGTCGCCTTACGTTATGATAGGGTCAGGCTCAAACATATTAGAACCATCTGATCACAGTGTTGAGAATTGGGTAGCAAAAGGGTATGGATACGGCTCTATTGACAATTGATTCAACAAACACGATGGAACACATTATTCAACAGATGGCACGTATTCAACATAACATGTTCTGCACATACGTGTACAGAACATGATCGTTACGGTTTGAAAGCTTTGGATTTTGCAGGATCGAAGCGGTAGAAAAAGACGAAGTTGTAGCGTACTTTGCCCACAAATAATTGCCGGGAAGAATGTGGACGGGAAACTGTTCCCTCTTTATTGATTTTTAATGTTTTTTATTTCTGTTCTTTTTATTATCCCACTTTCCGCAGATGTACACAAAAATGCCACTTATTATCTCAATACGGCAATAAGCTAAAAACTTAAAATCGGATTTGATGAGATAATATGGCAAATCGGCAAATAAATTCTACATCTGTGTACATCTGCGGAATGTAGGTATTATGTTTTCTCTTTTTCTATTTTTTAACATCACATCTTTCTATATATTTAATATACATGGGTATATGACATTAAATTTTTTTATAAGTATACAAATAATACTCACTTTTATAAATATATAGTAAAAAATGAAAAAATTTAATTATAGTTTTTAGAATTTAAGTAATTGAATTAAATTTTTCTAACTGAATCTTATAGGTGAGTTTAATGAAGAAAAGAGAGACTATTTATAAAAAAATCTTATTTTTAATATCCTTAATTTTATTTTTATTTTCTTCCGCAGCATCAGCAGCTACAGCGGAAAGCGGTTCGCCAAAGATCACTGAAACTCAAATCACCACCAGTGGATTAGCAGACAACCCTGATGTCTATGATGATGGGATAGTGTGGCAGGATGACAGCAATGGAAATCGTGATATCTACATGTATGATCTTTCCACTAAGAAGGCAACTCAGATAACCACCAATACATCAGGTCAATGGGATCCTGCAATCTATGGAGACAGGATTGTGTGGACAGATGATCGCAATGGAAGCTGGGATATCTACATGTATGATCTCTCCACTAAAAAGGAAACTCAAATCTCTAATTATGAATTTGAATATGAAGATACGGGGAACCCTGCAGTCTACGGCGGCAAGATTGTGTGGACACATGGTTACGATGAATACTGGCAGATCTACATGTATGACCTTTCCACTTCCAAGGAAACTCAAATCACCATCAATGGAAGAGCATACAATCCTGCTATTTATGGTAATAAAATAGTTTGGCTGGATGACCGAGATGGAGATTATAAATATGATATTTACATGTACGATCTCTCCACTAAGAAGGAAACTCAGATAACCACCAGTGGATCAGCAGAAAACCCTGCTATTTACGGTAACAGAATAGTATACGCCGACGACCGCAAAGGAAATTATGATATCTATATGTATGACCTTTCTACTAAAAAGGAAACGCAGATAACCAGCAGTCCAGATAACCAGGTGTCTCCTGCTATCTATGGTAACAGGATATTGTGGAAGGATGTTGGTGGGGAAGATGATGGAGGAGAGTATCATGGTATCTATATGTGCGATCTTTCCACTAATCAGAAATTTAAAATAACCAGCCGTGGAAGTGAAAGTGATCCTGCTATCTATGGTAACAGAGTAGTATATACAGATAATCATAATGGAAAGTCCGATATTTACATGAGCACTATTTCAAGCAAAGAACCAGAACCAAACCTCCCTGTTGCTGACTTTTCGGCATCTCCAACCTCAGGAAAAGCGCCATTAAACGTTAAATTTACTGACACAAGTACAGGAACACCAAAGAAATGGAAATGGGATTTTGGAGACGGAACAACTTCAACCAAACAGAATATAACGCATAAGTATTCCAAAGCAGGAGTTTATACTGTTAAACTTACAGTAACAAATGCCAAAGGCAGCAACACAGTAACAAAATCAAATTATATAACCGTGGCAGCAAAACCAGTTGCTGCATTTTCTGCATCTCCAACCACAGGAAAAGTTCCATTAAGTGTTAAATTTATCGATGCAAGCACAGGAACACCAACTAAATGGAAATGGGATTTCGGAGACGGAACAAGTTCAACCAAGCAGAATCCAACGCATAAGTATTCCAAAGCCGGAAAATACACAGTAACCCTCAAAGTAACCAATGCGGCAGGCATCAACACAGCAACAAAATCAAATTATATAACCGTAACAGGAACTTCGCAAGCTCCCGTTGCAGATTTCTGGGGCTGGCCACTTTCAGGAAAAGCGCCACTAAAGGTAACATTTACGGAGACTAGCAAAGGATCGCCAACTTCATGGAAATGGGATTTCGGAGATGGAAAATCTTCAACAGAAAAGAGTCCTACACACACATATTCAGCAGCGAGAACCTACACGGTTAAACTTACAGCAACAAATGCAGCAGGAAGTAGTACAAAAACAAAATGGAATTATATAAAAGTGGCAAAGTGACTGCAATTTTGAAAACGGTTGTAAACCTCCTGGGGTTCTATAAGATTAGATTTACAGTAAGTAATGTGGAAGGCAGCAGTACTGTAACGAAGACAAACTTCATAAAGGTGACAACAAACACAAAACCGGGAATATACTCCGAAAGTAAATAAAACTGAATTGGAAAAAGAAAAAGATCAACGAGAAAGGGCAGTGATGGTATCATTGATAATATATGAGCCTATCCCAAAACCAATATAATGCCAGAATAGGAGTTATAATATTGGCGGTAATAGTAGATTAGATAATGTTTTGGGATAAGCTCTATGATAAACACGCCCTTTGACCTTATTTTACAATGATTGAAAGCCATCCTCATACTCTCAATTTTTCAATAACTGGCTCCCAAGATCTAA
>NZ_LMVP01000148.1 GCF_002287235.1 Methanosarcina spelaei | reverse complement strand
TTTTTTAACTTTTTTCAAATCTACTTTTTCAAACACAATAGAAGGGAAATCTGCAGTCCATTTTTCTGCTGCTTTTAATGCATCTTCTTCACAGAAGAAGTCCTCTCCTACCAGTTTTTTAAGCGACTTTTCTGCTTTTTCAAGTTCATTTTGAAGCTTCTTTCTGAGAGTTATCTCTTTCTTTTCTTTCATTTTATGAGAAAGCAACAAAACCCACTTTTGCTTGACTCCCCCATAATCAACAAAGGTTTGATAAAATGAGTATCTTTCATCGCTTTTCAGTGGCTTCAGGTTTAGATTTGCAGTTAGCAGTTCCTTTGCCTCATTAATTGTTGCAGGAACACGACTGATCCAGAATGACTTTCCTATATTATTGATATTATTGTCAGTGTAAAAGGAACTATCAGCGACATAGTACACTTTGCTTTCAGGACTTAAAGCTGATTTGAGAGACTTTATTGCTTCCAGAATTGTGCTTTTGTCGGAAGCATTCCCTGAATGAGTGTTCATAAAAAGGGGTATTCCATGCTGATTTACAATCAAACTTAGCACAAATTGTTTGAGATCCCATCTTCCGTTTTTGGGAATTCCAAAAGTGATATCAATAGACTCCGTTTCTTCGTCTTGATAATCACCATAAACGCTGACACTTGTAGTGTCAGCGTGTAAACAATGGACAGGAATAGGTAGACGAGCCATAATATGAAGAACAATTTCCGTAAACAGTTTTGTAGGACCATACTTTACGATTCTGTCAAGAGTTTCTCCGATAGCATATTGATTCAGATCTTCTCGTGTTACACCTTCTCCAAAAAGTCTTTCTATAGAAATATTCCTGAAAAAGTCAGGAAAAAGGTATAGACGTTGACCTATGAAACCAAGACCATTGAGTACCATGGCAAGGATGCAGACTGAGTGAGGAATCTTGTGATCCCTTTCCTTTGGGAGTTTCTCATCGATCAGTTTGTCAACTTCAAGTTCTCGGAAAACTCCAGCAATGAGACCAAGGTGACCTAAAAATCTTGTACGTTTTATTTCAGTCGAATACCCCGCTAGCTTGCTGCGGGGATGGAAACTTCCCCGGTAACCGTTGATAATAATAAAATTTCTCAATTCCATTTTCGATTACTAACTTCTGCTCACACTAAATTGTTTAGGGTTATTATTTCCTTTAACGGAATTTTGAGCGGTGGCGCGAACATACCCCGTTGCTTGCAGCGGGGTGCGCCAGCGCAACTTTGATTGAGGATTCGACTAGTCGACTGTTGTTTTTGTCTGCCATGGAAAATCAAGAAAAAAGATGTGAGAATAATTATATTAACTTATATGTTTACCTGCCGAATCTAGGTTCATAAATATCACTATTAGTGTTTAATTAATTTTAAAGCTTCCTCAAAAATATTTAAACTGATACATACCGATATATGAAAATTATTCTAATTTGAGTACCATATAAATGTTTATTCATTAGTACCGGATAAATAAAAAATCTTCATCAGTATGAGGAAAATAAAAATTTGGAATACTCTTCAATTTGACTTACAAAGCTATGAAAAAAGAAAGTAAAGGTTTAAAACCTTAGCTTGTCATTTAATTTTGTAAATTCCGTTAATTAATTCTCATTTTTGCTGGATTAAATTACTGCTTTATTCGACTCTGGTCCAAAATCCAGTGATTTTTGCATTTTTCGATTGAAACACTGAATTTGCGGGAAGAATTCTTTCTTCTATAAACTCACTATTCGATATCTAAAGACTTCAATCAAGAGGATGTATTCAAAGGATTGTGTCCATTTTCAAAATCTAGTGATTTTTAATTCTACGTTCATCACTGGATTTTGGTACTGAGTCCTTTATTCAGTTCATTTATTGTTTTTACTTGATTCAACTGTCGCTTTCATTTAATTCCCTGGTTTTTCTTTTCTGTACAGGAACACAGCAAGCAGGGAAACTGCTCCATAGACGATTTCAAACCCTGGAGCATCTGTTTTATTTTCAAGTGCATACTCAACACTTGAAGTATTTATTCCTGTATTATCTTCTCCATTAAGGTTGACACTTGAAGTGTTTATCCCTGCATTATTTTCTCCATTAAGGTTGGAATTTGAAGTGTTAAGGTTGGAACTTGAAGTGTTTGTTCCTGAATTATTTTCTCCATTAAAGTTAGCGCCTGAAGTGTTTATTCCTGCATTATTTTCTCCATTAAGATTGACAACTCCAGATCCAGATTGAGAATCAAGTCCAGCATTGGTTATGTTATCGGAACTCTCATTTGCGCTTGTTGAATTTTCGATGGTTTCAGGATCTTCGCTTGTATTGTTCACGGAACTATTTTCAACAGGATGGGTAACAATTACTGCGGCAGTTTTTGAATCTGTTCCGTTTTTATTTGTAGCGCTGAGGGTAATAGTGTAAGTTCCGATCGTCGTGAACACATGAACCGGATTTTCCTCAGTAGAGTCAATTTTCCCATCACTTTCAAAGTCCCAGCCCCACGAGTCTGTGTTTTCGGACAGGTCGGTAAACTGGACTGGAAGAGGAGCAGAGCCATCACTATTGTTCATTTTGAAGTTTGCTACCGGAGGTCCGGACTGTTGTTGTTTGGAAGACGAAATCAGAGGTAACTGATCAGAGTAGATGCTTTGTGAGATCCTGTATTCGGAATCCGCAATTCCGTCTCCATCTGCATCGACTGCAGTATCCGAAAAACCTGTACCTTCAGGTTCTGCCCAGAAATTACCTCCAAGGTAGGAACCGCCGACAATATTCTCGCCTTCGGTCTTTGCCGTATTGTAGGCATTTCCGACTCCATTTTGAATCTCTGCATTGACGGTATTGTTGAAATTGTTATTATAAATCAGATTGTCGTCACTCTCTGGGCAGACGAAAAGGCCGTAAACATCGTTTGAGGATATGTTATTACCTGTAAGCGTGTTACCATCCGAAGTGCTGATATGAATGCCAGTGTCTTTATTATCCAAAGCCGTATTTCCGAAGATGGTATTATTGGTCGAGGTCGATAACAAGATCCCATTCTCTTCATTATTTGCAATCACGTTATTTGAGAGCTTATTGCCTTTTGAGTTCAAGAGATAAATTCCATAACCGTTGTTCAGGATTTTATTATTTTCAATGATGCAGTTATTGCATTCTGAGAGATAGATTCCTGCATAGCTGTTTTTTGTTCCTGTAATCTCAAGTCCACTAATTTTTACGTTATTAGCTTGCAAGGAGATTACATGATTGTCTGAGCTCTTAGCCGTAATTATTGTGTCATCAGGATTCCCGGATTCCGAGGATATTACAAGGTTATTTTTGTCTATTTTGATATTCTCGGTATAGATTCCGGGTTTTAAGATTATTACGTCACCTGAGGCTGCATTATCCAATACGGTTTGTATCGATTCTCCAGGCTGGACGTAAACCTCAGCCGCAGCTCCGATACCCGAGCCTAATGTTATGAGAAGAAAGACTACCAGTAAAATAGCTAACCTGTTCAATTTGATTCCCCAGTACATTCAAAGTATGGGTGATACTTCGATTAATTAACCGAAAATTAATATAAAGGAATATAAGTATATTGGTACAAATTATAATATGTTTATAATTCTAATACTCATTTAAGAGTATAATTTGTCAAATACTTTTTAACTTGTTCAATCAGGATTAACATTACACAAAGTAGGTTAAATTAATCAAAAAAGCTCGATATAACTAATGTAAAAAATCCTAAAAGTAGGGAATGCTGAAAAATTAATTAACATGCACTCATCTTAATTAAAAAAGAAAATAAACTAATTGATTTTTTAATATGCCTGAGAAAATTATAATTAGACAAAAGTATTTAAAAAGTAATCTGGCTTTGACTCTTAGAACTATTACTCTCTATCACCTCAAGTGCATAGTTATCTTCTTGAACCAGTGTTAACTTCGTTAAAAGGCTACCGTCATAACAGGAACGAGATAATTGCAAGTATAATAAAGATTATGACGAGCCACTTTGCAATCTCCATTGAGAAACCGGCAATTCCCCTTGCACCCAGTATATATGCAATCAATGCTAATATTAGAAAGACTACAGCAAGTCCTATCAAGTCCGGCATATATCACACCCCTAGTGATTATTTATTTAATAAATCAATTATTAGATTAAAGGTATTTATAATTTGACTGTCAAAGTAAGTCACTTACTCATAAATGGACATCTTTTTTTTAATTGAAATAGTTTCTTTTAAGATACAAATCATATTCTAAATCTTTCCTCTTTATCACAATGAAACGGCAAAAGATCTTGTACTTTCACGATTTTAGCTGTTTAAGTTGAAGTGACAGGATAAATATACAAACCCGTATCTTTATAAAATCGAGTTTTTGTCTCTCTTTGAAAATGGAAAAACTAAGCTTAAGTGAGTAAAGAAAAATAAGATAGATAAATACAAACAAATAAATAAAAATATAAAAGTAAATGATAAAGAAGTGAAAGATAAAAAAGTGAAAGGTAAAGAAGTGAAAGATAAAAAAGTGAAAGGTAAATAACTTGACATTGTCAAATTAAGGAATGATTCAAATATAACTTCAATTTTTTACCTGTGGAATTGCTCTATAAT
>NZ_LMVP01000147.1 GCF_002287235.1 Methanosarcina spelaei | reverse complement strand
TCCCGTTACTAAAGAAGTTAATCTCGAAACTACAACATCAGGAAATATGACTGCAGCAGGAGGTCCGGGAGGCCCAGGTAACAGTGCTGGAGTCGGTTCGTACCTACCGTACATCGGACTGCTGGTCCTTGCAGGCGGAATATTCGTTTATCGTAAGAAGATACACGAAAGGATACAGGCAAGAAAAGGTAAACAATTCGAGTACAAAAAACCTGACAAGGAAGTCTGAAAAACACTCTACTAGCGAATGGAAGGATGCAAAATGAGACAATCAACATACCTGAAAATGGGTCTGAACATGCTTGTTCACAGTAAACTCCGAAGCTGGCTGACCATTATCGGGATAGTTATAGGAATCGGATCTGTTGTCGGCATCCTCTCCCTCGGGGATGCCATGCAAGAGCAGGTTCAGAGCAGGCTTGCCGAGATGGATCTTACAAAAATAACCATAAGTCCAGGATACTCCAAGGCATCATCGAATATGCCTGGAGGTCCAGGGGGTGGAGGAAGAGGGGGAGGTACGACAACAGATGTTGAATTAACGGATACGGACATTGCAGCACTTCGAGGATTGAATAATATATCATACATAGAAGGAGAGATTAGCGGTAGTGTGTCGGTGATCTATGCAGCGCAAAATGCAACCCTTTCAGTCACAGGTGTAGACCCACAGGTCTGGCAGTATATGACTACACTAAAAACACAATCCGGAAGATTGCTTGAACCTTCAGATAAGTATGTTGCAGTTATCGGAAGCGGTGTTGCAAGTGGAATTTATGACCAGGATATCGGAGTTAATCAGGTAATAACTGTAAACGGTAAAGCCGTGCGAGTTGTTGGAATTCTGTCAGAAGAAGGTGAAGGTGACAGAGGTATTTACATGCCTATCGATGGAGCAGTAACCCTGATCGATGATGCACAAAATGGTGTTTATGATAGCATATCTGTAAAAGCCAAGAGCGAAGATGCAGTAGACAACCTGACAGAAGATATCGTGGATAAGCTCATGATCTCAAGGCACATTGTCAGTGATGATGATAGAGACTTTTCGGTGTCAGCTTCTAAATCTATGGCTGAATCCGTCACTGAAATGACGAGTTCAATGTCTCTGTTCCTTGGTGCCATTGCAGCAGTGTCCTTGCTTGTGGGAGCTGTCGGTATTGCCAATACTATGTTTACCTCGGTCCTGGAAAAGACCAAGGAGATCGGAACTATGAAAGCCATTGGGGCAAAAAACAGGGATATCCTTATGATTTTTCTCTTTAATTCCGCAATGGTTGGTCTTGTTGGTGGTATCCTTGGAGATATTCTTGGAGCTTGTGTTTCAACTCTCTTCCCTCTGCTTGGTTTGCAGATGATGGGAGGAGGAGGAGATAGTTCAGGTATATACCTTGCTCCTGACTTAATGGCTTTAGGGCTCATCCTGGCAATTTTAATAGGAGTGATTTCAGGAGTAGTCCCTGCGTACAGGGCTTCAAAGTTAAAACCAGTAGATGCACTGAGATATGAATAAACGGAAAATAGAGGAAAATGAAAAAGAGAGGGTTGATCCCCTTTCTTAATTTCTGCTTTTTTGTTTTGCGGTTTTGTGAAAAATAATTTTACTGCCCTGAAACTGTTTGAAAAATGACTTATTTAAAACGGGGATAACTGGAGAGAAACAGTTGAACAAAAAGATCCAAAATTTGCTGTTGTTGGGAGTCCTATTAATGATCTTGGGTACATTTCTGAAAATAACCATAAACCCGTTTTTTGGGGTACAGGGACTGTAACTGCATTATTCGTGGTTTTGCTTTTTAGAATAGATCCCCTAAATCCGGGAGGCAAAGATTGAAATCTCGTCATTTGCTTTTTATACTGATTTTTATGAATTGATATATTTAATTTGGTTACTTAAGCAACTGATATATGTTTTTGTGATCTATAAATTAGATTAATTTTCTATATCCTACAGATATACGCAAATGTAAAATTTTATTTATCTATTTCAGTGTTTTTGGGAATTAATTACTTAAATTATAATAGTAAAGGCTAAAATATAAAGGCTAAAGATATTGTTTTTATAATTTCTGATATGACATAATATTATTATCAAATACTATAACTCTAACAAAGATATTATTTTTGCTAGTTATTGTTTTTCAGATTTTTCAATCTGGAAAGTAATTGTTTATCTATTTAATTTAGTATCATGCGAAACGATTATATACTCATAAACCTATTAAGCCGACGATAGTGTCATATGGAACGATTTAATGCATATATCATCCAATATCAGTACAAACAGTCCAGACTCCTTAAAATGAAGTAAGGCTATATAAAATCCAAAAATAAACTCTTTCCGTTAAATCTGTTTTATATGCAACTATTACATCGATATCTTCAATTTCAATATTGATCACTCCGTTCCTAAAATGTGAAGGATAAATTTATGGGAAATTTTAGAGAAGTAAACTTAAAGGAAATAGACCCTAGAGAAATATTAGGTCCGATTTCTCACATCTACCGGAGCAATGTGGCATACATGGCAAAGGAACTTGATGCTTACAGGGTCGGAAGCGGACAGTTTGAGTTTTTACTGTTTTTGTACCACAGAGATGGAATATCCCAGGAAACTCTTGCAAAAACCCTGAAAGTTAGCAAAGCAACAAGTGCCAGAGCAATCCAGAGTCTGGAAACAGAAGGTTACGTTTACAGGGAAAGAGACGAAACTGACCTTCGAGCTTACAGGGTTTACCTGACTGAAAAAGGGAAGGAAATGAGAGATATAATTTTTAAAAAGCAGACTTCTTTCATATCTATTCTCTTTTCGGATTTTACCTTTGAAGAAAAAGAAATTTTCAGGCTACTAATTCACAAAGCTGCGATTAAACTTTTTGAACCTGGGTTTGAGCCTCCGTCGGATAAGACCTGATGACATAAAGTAAAAACGGTTGAGATGAGAAACATGGATGAAAAAACGGTTGAGATGATAAATATGGATGAAAAAAGTGAATTTCTTGGCAAAGACAATATAAGAAAGCTCCTGTTTAAACTTTCAGTTCCCATTATCATCGGACTGCTGGTACAGGCTATTTATAATGTTGCGGACACTTTTTATGTGGGAATGGTCTATGGAGCAGACAGTGTTCAGGCCATAGGCGGACTTTCTATAGCTTTTCCGGTTCAGATGATAATAATGGCTTTTGGAATTGTTCTGGGGACAGGAGGTTCTTCCATAATTTCACGTGCCCTTGGAGCCCGAGAAAGTGAAAAAGCCGAAAGAGTTCTTGGAAATGTTTTTTCCCTGAGTTTAATTTTAAGCGTGCTTATAGCCATTCCCTGCCTTTTTTATCTTGAATCGATTCTAAAGGTTTTCGGAGCAACTGCTGGAGTCCTGCCCTATGCCAGAGATTATCTTAACTATATAATACTGGGAGGGACGTTCTTTGTCTTTGGAGTCGCTGTTCAGAATATTGTCCGATCTGAAGGAAATGCCCGCCTTGCAATGACTGCTATGATTTTAGGAGGCGGCCTCAATATTTTCCTTGACCCTGTTTTCATGTTTGGTTTCGGGATGGGTGTTAAGGGCGCTGCAATTGCAACTGTAATTTCACAAGCTGTAGCTTCGGTCTGGCTCCTGCTATACTATCTTAAAGGAAAAGGGGCTGTCCGTTTCAGGCCAGAAACCTTGAAACTAGATCTGAAAATTATTAAGGAAATTGGGGCTATTGGTACCGGATCTTTTGTGATGGAAAGCGCAAGCAGTGTCATGATGATTTTTGTGTACAATGCCCTTGCAGTTTACGGAGGAGACGTCGGAATTGCCGTTTTTGGTGTAGTAATGAAGATCAATTCCTTTATCTTCCTGCCCCTCCTGGGTATGGCCTTTGGCATGCAACCGGTTATAGGGTTTAACTATGGAGCAAAGAGATATGGAAGGGTGGCAGAAGCCGTTAAAATCTCGCTTGTAGCAACAACGACTTTCGGGCTTTTTGGATTGGTTATTATTTACTTCTTAAAAGAACAACTCCTCGGATTATTCAGTACAGATCCTGAATATCTTGAGCTTGGGAAAAACGCTATAATTATCATGCTTCTGGGAACGCCTTTAATAGGTATGAATGTAATTACTTCAACCCTGTTCCAGGCCCTGGGAAAAGCCAGACCCGCTTTCCTCCTTTCCATGAGCCGAGAGCTTCTTTTCCTGATCCCTGCTATTGTCCTCCTTCCCCAGTTCTACCAACTGTATGGAGTCTGGATAGCTTATCCGGTCGCGGACTCTCTGGCGTTTCTGCTTTCCGGGTTTATGCTTTTAAGGATATACAGGATTTTCAAAGAACATAGAGATTCTTCAAAAATAGGTGTAGGAGCAGAAACCGCAGATAAAATCTCTCCTATCTAACATTTTTCATATCTGATGGTTAATATCTAACAGTCCATAATAGGGACACAATTCCATAATCTAGTGATTTCTCTTATTGTTCTTTCCTCAAACCTACAATTTTCTCTGCTGACTACCTCAAAAAGCTGCAATAATCTTGAAAAACAAATTCTTTGGCATTTTTGCCAAAGAATTTGTTTATTCATTAGATATTTTTTTTGAATATTTTATCTAAAATCAATACGCTCCGCTACTTTCTAAAGTGAAACTTTTATCAAAATAGCTTA
>NZ_LMVP01000146.1 GCF_002287235.1 Methanosarcina spelaei | reverse complement strand
GTCGTGGGAGTTGAGCCACACGTTAACCAGCTTTAAATCTAATGTATATGGCTCTACGTCCTTCCTTATGGATAGATAGTTTTCAATTCAAGGCCGCATTGGTTTTTAGGAGAATATTATGAGAATATCCACACAAAACAACGAAGAGCCAAAATTCTAAGACAAAACAATTGGCTCTCTTTCATCAGGATATGTTTAAATTGTAACAAACGAAATTATGATGATATGGAGAGTGCTTCCCAGAGTAAAGAGTTATTCGAAAAAATATCTTCATTCCTCAAGAAAGAAGGAGCAACAAAGGTAGCTATTTTTGGCTCTTATGCAAGAGAGGAAGAAAGAACGGAAAGTGATATCGACGTTCTTGTAGAGTTTTCCGAAACGAAAGGTCTGCTCACTATGGCTAGGATTGAGAGAGAGCTATCGGAGTTTCTTGGAGTGAGAGTCGATTTACTAACCGAAGGGTCGATAAGCCCATACCTTATTGAAGGAATTAAAAAAGAAGCAAAAGTGATCTCTGCATGGAAAAAAACGACTCGATTTATCTTAGCCACATCCTCGATTCAATTGAACGTATTGAAGAATATACCAGAGGTATGGAAAAATAAGATTTTTTCGTCTAGCAATCTAGTTCAAGTATGACACTGATTTTCAAATGAATCTACAAAAATAAAGGACATTTTATTGATCATCGTAAGGAATTTTCTTGCCTTAAAGCTATCGATTTTGCATTAGAAATCAGCCTTCAATTTTGACCTATTTGCATGAAATCGACATCCAGTTCCACCTCAAAGTCTGTTGAAATATACAATAAATGTTGAGAATGCGAACTCAATTGAGGTTTTGCCAAAGTTAACGAAAAGGCCTTAAAAGCAAAAAAAATATTTGAGGTTCTCAAATTAGAATTTTGATTTAAAAACTTATCTTCTTTTTCACTATTCGTGGACGCATCTATTTTCTTATATTGGATTGCTAATAAGATAGCGTAGAACTGGTTGGAGATAAGAATACACATAGGAGATCTTCATAAAAACGATTGTCAAATTAGATCTGAATTTTTTAGAGCTAATTTGATAGCCTCTTATGAAGGTATCCATGCAAAACAAATTATAGTATAGATGCTGTTAACAATGTGTCATATATAACACACTTTTTGTGGCAATTACCGATTCTCCTTTTCTTCTTTTTTGCCAGTGGCCGCCCTTTAGAGATGAATCTCGATATAATTCTTTTAGAATAACTAATAAGAGTTTTAGATGAAGTCATATCTGAAAAATCGAATTATTCACCCGATGAAGCAGAAATCTTAGTGCAAAAATTAGAAAGCCTGGAGAAGCAACTTTCAGTATCTGAATCAGAAAATAATTTGTTATTGAGTAGGTTGAATATTGAAAGGAAAGTGATTGATCCAAAACTTAATGAAGCTATTCAAAGCTTAAGGTGAAGTCTTCCACCTTTATTTCCTACCATATGGACAAACTCGCAGTGTAGCCAGAGTGTCCGTGCTGATTCAAAAGAACACTCCGATAAGAAATACATGTTGGAATTTTGATAAAGAGTTTAAAAGAGGATAACCTCACCATTTTTTATATCTAAATATTACTGTTAAAACAAGCATTGCAGCAACAGGTACAATAATTGAAGGGAAATCTATGAAATTAGTGGTAGATTTACTGATATTTGGAGCAAACTTCTGAATGCACAGTATACTATGATCGGCAACATAAACATTACCCAAAGAATCTACAGCAACACCAAATGGCTCATTAAATTGTCCGTTGCCGGTGCCGTACGAACCCCATTGGGTAATATAGTTACCATTGCTATCAAACTTCTGAATGCGATTATTGCTTGAATCGGCAACATATACATTGTCCGAAGAATCTACAGCAATACCGGATGGATTTTTAAATTTTCCGTTGCCGCTTCCCGAAGAACCCCATTGTGTAAGGAAAGTTCCGTTGCTGTCAAACTTCTGAATTCGATTATTATATTGATCGGCAACATAAACATTGCCCGACGAATCTACAGCAACACCTATTGAACCATTAAATTGTCCGTTGCCGGTGCCTAAAGAGCCCCATTGTGTAAGGTATCTGCCGTTGCTGTCAAATTTCTGAATGAGGGAGTTGTGAGGATTGTCAGCATAAACATTGCCCAGAGAATCTACAGCAATACCGGATGTACAAGAATAGTGTCCATATATATGTTCGTAGCCGCTACCATTACAAACCCATTGTGTAAGATATCCACCAGTGCTGTTAAATTTCTCAATGCGATTGTTGCTTGGATCGACTACATAAACATTGCCCGAAGAATCTACAGCAACACCAGATGGTTCTTCAAATTGTCCGTTGCCGGTACCATACGAACCCCATGCTGTAAGGAAAGTTCCGTTGCTATCGAATTTCTCAATTCGATTTTTATGCAAAAAGGCAACATAAACATAGCCAGAAGAATCTACAGCAATACTTCTTGGATAACTAAAAGCGTTGTTGTTGCCTTGAGAATTCCATTTCTTAACAAAATTATAAGTCTCAGCATGCGCAACATAAGCGCTCATCAATCCAATAAATAATAAAACCAAACAAAACAATATTTTCCTAGAAACATTAACTTGTTGACATTTCATTTTTGAAATCCTCCTTGTTTTTTTTCATTCACGATCTTTAAAAGTCCAAAATATGATTCTATATTATAACTTTCCTTGGTTAATGTGTAATTATATTAAATATTTAGGCAATTGAATATATATGAAAATGATATAATAGAAAAACAATTGTATAAAGACAATAAGCTATCTCAACACGAATAAGCTAAACCATAAAAATAAAAGTTCATTGAATATCAATTCAAAAATATGAATGGTTCGTGAGTATGAAACAATAAAAATCGAAAGCAAACGACCCAATTTATTCATCAAATATATGGGATATTTTGCTCTATTTATCAGGTTTAGAGTAAACCTATCAATTCTTCTTTGCTTAAGCCGGTTTGATGAAGAATATCAAGAAGTATCCCCTTAGCAAGTTTTGTATGTAAAGGAACAACTGTTCTGTAAGTTCCTTCACTGGTTATCTTTTGAAGTGATACATGGCTTCCTTTTTGCCTTACAACAACAAATCCAGCCTTCTCTAATGCATTTACAAGTTCTTTTCCGGATACAACTGGTAATTTAGACATGGGCGACTTCCACAAAGGTCAGATAAGGTTTGGAAACTTGTTGCGGAAGGTCTTCAGTCCCGAAGCTCTCAATGTACAGTTCTATAGCTTCTTTAATATTTTTTTCGGCCTCTTCGAGGGTCTTACCCTGAGAAGTCACATTGAGTTCAGGACATCTTGCAATAAAGAAGTCGTCTTCTTTTGTTATAGCTACGAGAAATTGTCTCATGGTCACTCCAAGCCTAGTTTTTACATGTTTTTCTTCAAAATATTTGTTGCGATTCTATTTTATATTAGCGTAGAAAACTGTCTAATGAGGTAAACGTGCTTAATTTACAAAACTTATAACCTAAGTTCCGCATTTTTGGGCGCATAAACGTCTCCTGATATAGGAGTATGCGTTTAAGCTTAAGCACATAAATCATAAGTTCCAATTTCAAAACCACAATCTATTGACTTTATATGTTTGCAGAATTAAGTGTATGCGCTTAAAATTTGGGAACTCAGGTTATAAATGATAATCTGATTTCTTTCTGTATGGTACTATTCTTCATGATCATGTAACCTTTGAAGCTCCACTTACCGAAGGCCTGTAATTGTATTGACTTCAAAAATAGGTCTGAACTTATAGGGATGAAATTAACAAATCGGTCATTTCTGTAACTGTGAGAACCTTTTTCAGCCAAAGATAACAAGTCCACATCCATGAAAGAAGTATACGAACAAAATATTGGATAAGAACAAAATATTGGAAAGCTTGTATTATGATAATTTCATGAAAATTGACCGAAAAATAAGTGGTTTTTTGGGTAAAATACGAACGTTGTATCTCAAAACGTTCGTATTTTGAAGTTATGAGAATACAAGTTTTACAAGAGAACCTGAATATTATTACAAATAGTGTTTTATATATTTAAAGAGCGGAATTATTTTGGGATAAAACATCTTTTCGCTATCAGCAAAAAAGATATTAACGATCTCTCACGAACCTTTTTTTGCTGATAACAAAAAGGATTATATTATTGAACCGAATTGTAAGCCCATTCGATCCATTCACAGAGGCATTGTAAATCCTCTTTCTCGATGGTAGCACCGCACCAGATACGCAAACCCGAAGGAGCATCACGGTAAGAACCGATGTCATAAGCAACTTTTTCTTTCTCAAGCATTTTAATCAGTTCTTTAAGCTTTTCGTCGGATAGATCAACTTTAAAGCAGACACTGGTACTGGACCTTATCTCTTTTGTTTCCGCCAAAAAATGAATCCAGTCGTTTTTAGCGACAAATGCCTCTAAGACCTCCAGATTTTCATTTGTCCGCTGGATAAGTTGTTTAAGCCCTCCGACAGATTCTGCCCATTTTAGTGTTGCCAGCCAATCTTCATTAGCCAGCATGGATGGGGTGTTAATAGTAGAGCCTTCAAAAATATCCTTATTCAGTTTACCACCTTTGGTCAGCCGGAAAATTTTGGGCAATGGCCAGGCAGGAGTATAGCTTTCTAAGCGCTGAACGGCCCGCGGAGATAAAATCAGCATTCCGTGTCCACCTTCCCCACCTAAAACCTTCTGCCATGAGAAGGTAATGACATCCAATTTATGGTAGGGTATATTCATAGCAAATATAGCAGAGGTGGCATCACAAAGCGTAAGCCCTTCCCGGTTGTCAGGAATCCAGTCGCCGTTGGGTACTTTGACTCCGCTAGTAGTACCATTCCATACAAAGACGACATCATTCTTGAAATCGACTTTCTTTAAATCCGGTAATTTCCCGTATTCTGCCTCAAAAACTCGGGTATCTTTTAATTTTAACTGTTTAGTGATGTCGGTTGCCCATTCTTTACTGAATGATTCCCAAACCAGAACATCAACTCTGCGACACCCCAGCATAGACCACATGCACATTTCAAAAGCGCCTGTATCGGAAGCCGGTACAATACCTACCAGATAATCATCAGGAAGGCCAAGCATATCTCTTGTTCTTTTAATTGCTTCAGCTAATTTTTCCTTGCCAGGTTTGCTCCGGTGTGACCGGCCAAAAGGTGTATCCTTCAGCTCTTCAACAGAATACCCTGGATGTTTGGCACAGGGCCCTGAAGAAAAACAAGGATTTTTAGGAACTCGCGTTGGTTTCATTTTATCTTTTCCTTCTTTGGTACTTTTAAGTCTTCGGGGGATAAAAATTTTTCCAGCTACAGGCGAACATGCAATTATAGCCGCCCCCCGAAGACTTAACAGTACCTTACCATATACAATTTTGTTTCACTTGTATTCGGTTAAGATAGATCCTACATTCGGCAGCAAGCACATTCTAACACTTAAATATTCTTCATCATTAGTTTTTGTAGTTTCAGTTAAAAATCAGTATCATGAGGACTAGATATCTATTCTGATTTGTCGTTTCTCTCCTTTTGTTACAAATATATATTAATAATGTTATGGTTAACATTTAGTAATTTTTAATTTAAATTTAATTTAAATAGTTCTGAAAAAAACGATATCAATAGAAAAATTGAATGAATTTTTATGTCGACCTGCCGAAAGCAGGATAGATCTATAAGAAATGTGTTATTTTCGTTGCTATTGTCTATAAACCTATAAATGCAAATCGGGATGGTTCGATAATTACAGTAGTCACTTTAAAGTTAACGGATTCTTTAACCGAATACAAATAAATTAGAACTAAAAGTTCAATTAGAATTTACAGAACCTTTGAGCACTTTCATTTTATTGAATTCCTGGTGTATTTATACAAATTTATCTTAACAGTGCATGATTTACGATGAAGAAAGGAAGAAATGAAATACATAATTAGTGTTATAAATTTGATAGTTAGATATTTTTGTGACTTTATTATATATATTTCCAATACCATGATGAATCAACAAAATCCATCGTGAATCATAAGCATAGGGACCTGCATGAAAGCTTCTCATGATCTGAGTATCATTCCAATCCCATAGTCTTTGGGGATTTTCATCAACATTTGGTTTGCTATCCCAATTACCCATTGGATAGTAAAATGCTCCAACGAGTTGCACAAACAATGACCATATAATAAATATTCCAATAAGCCCAAATATTAAATATTTAGAATATTTATTTCTTTTTTTGGATACTTTATTCATATATAGCCCTAAATATATGGCAAGAACAGGCAAAATTCCAGTTAAATAACGGGGACCATAACAATGTCCTCCCCACCACCAGAAAAAAATACTATATACCATTATTTCGAGTATGCATGCTAAACCAAGAGCATAAAGGAGAAATCTAAGTTTTTCATTTGGAAGATCCTTTATTGTTAAATATCCAAAAACTGAAAACAAAAATACTGGGGTATATGTGAATAATCCACGGCTTGGACTAAACAGTAACCCAACTAGACGAGAAAGAACTTCACTATTTAACTTCATCCCATCACTTAAATTGGAATAGCCACCCAAAAAATTACCAAAATAATAAATATTATAAATTAAAAGAAAGCTGCCTGATATGATTACTAAGGCAAAAAACCACTTTATATTTTCTTTATTCATCTTAAGAAAAATATATAATATTACAGGTAAAGCAAGGATCGAATCAGAAGGTCTATTTAATATATATAACCCCGAAAGAAATCCTAAAAAAATATAATTTAATTTGTTTTCAAGCAATTCATTTTTAATTGTAATATAAATCATAGCGGCAAGGAGTAGTTCTACCGTGCCGTGCTGCCAAAGAGCCTGACTACTTATTGTCCATGTGTCGGTCCCAAAACCATAGATTAATGCTGAAATAATTCCGATTTTTTTATTTGTTAAATTTTTTGTAGATAAATAAACGAAAATGCAAGAAAGTGAAGCAATTGAAGACGCACTTAATTTTTCCATTAAAAGCACAATAGATTGAAAACCCGGATTAAACATATCTATTGGACAAGAGGAAATTTTTAACAAGATGTATGTAACTAAATACAAAGGGGCGATTATTAAAGGGGTAACTATTGGATATTGTGATAAGTAATGACCATCAATTTGTCTAAACATATATGGATTATTAATTGTTTCGATATATGCTCCAAAGCTGTCTAAGTTCACACAATGGTGCTCCAAAATACAAAATGGCAATAGAGATGTAGGAAGGGTATCCCCACTAATGATTGATCTCATATTCAGGTTATAAACTAAAAAAAATAATGTGAACAAAAAAATTAATTCATGCTTGCTTACAAGCATTCTGAGGCAATTTTGTAATGGATTTAAAATTCTATTAAATTCCAATACTTTTCTTGTGTTTAATGTGAATTTCATTTTTATCTCAGCCAATAGTTGGTTATTATTCCACTGGTAGTATAGCAAATTTGCTGCAAAATTACGAAATCTCTAGCAGTCTTAGAGTTAAAAATTCAATATCATGAGATCAATTTTATCTATTGTATATAAATATTGGATTTCAAATCTACAGCAAATTGGCTACACTGCCTTCATTGTATTCGGTTATATCAAGGTCAGTTTACTTTTTCCAACGTTAAGTTATTTAATATTTCTCAACTTTCAGTATAAAAGGACCTACACACAACTACAACTTTACCAAATTTGATTTTTATTATAAGTACGTTGGTCCAAATAAAGTTTACTTAGTTTCTAAAAACTTCTGTAAAATTATGAATGGAGCCTATTTTATCTGTAAAATTATGAATGATCCTATTCCAAAAGCAATATTGTGTTGAAATTATGAACTTATCTTCATGTCATTCACGTGAAATCGATGATATTCTATGGAAATTCATGGAACCTTCTCTTCCTTCACAGAAACCATATAAAGGAGGGCCATGTGCAAATACGAGAAAGTTAATTAATGGTATTTTGTACGTTGTTATGACAGGTTTTATGTGGAAAGACATTCCTTGAAAATATGGATCTAAGTCAACAGTGCATAAATTCCATCTATATCTGTGTGAACATTGTATCTATCAGAAGATTTTCAATGAACTTTTAAACAAAGGTTACGACTTGAAGAAACCGATCTTTCTCATTTTTTTACTGATACAAAGGATATTCCAGCTAAAAAGAGGGGAATATCGGATACTGTAGCCATGAAAAAATAAAAGAAATTGAATTAAGTTTTTTAGTATATTTGCAGGGTCTAACTCTCTCGATTACACGATTATTCTCTGCGTACAGAAATAATAGTTTATCAGGCTGATCTGGCCTGACCTTAGTAGATTTCACTCTACTCGGGCACGTGCCACACAGATTAGGTGCTCACCTACTTGGGAAAAATGTATAGGCTTTATTAAAAAACCTATACATGGAAAAAAGAAAGAGTTAATTACTCTTTACAAAAATTTAATTATTTTTTAACTACCTTTACGCAAATCCCTTCAACACGTCTACTCTCACCGCGTGTGCCACAAAACTCTCCATCACTAAACCAGCGTGTATCTGCGGTGCCCTGAAGGTGAGCCATATATTTTACAGTGAATTCAGAAGCATGCTTTCCGGTTAATTTAATTGCAAACCCTTCAAGTCGCCTACTCTGTCCGCGTGTGCCTATAAACTGTCCTTCTGATACCCACGGAACATCTCCAATGTCTTCCAAATGTGCCATGTATTGCATACTCAGGCCATCCAGTCGGGGATTGAAAGAAAGTTGAAATCCTTCTAAACGCCTACTCTGGCCACGTGTGCCTGCAAATTCATCTTCATGGAAGGCTAAATCTCCTATATCTTGCAAATGCACGAGAACATCCATCAGAAGTTGTCTTTCTCGGGTTTGAGAACCCACTACAGAACTTGTCACAGTTGCGTTCATAGTCATTGTTATTTTCTCCTTCAGAAATTTATCAATTCATTATAGAAAATTTCTGCAAGAGTCCTACAGCACAAACGTATATAATTTTTTCTAACTGTTGATATTGAGCTCTACAGAGGAGTGACTGATGGGTGAAACAGATTATGGAAAGTGTAGAAACTTATCAATCGAATGGGAGTTTAGTAAATCTCTATTATTTCAGTAAATGCCTTTCATAATTTTTTGCATTGGAAACTAATTTATGGATAATATAGATTTTCCATATTATTTCCTCGGTCTTGATGCTAAAATAAGGTTAAAATAATCATGTTCATTAAAAATTCCGCCAGGATTAATAGACAAAAGGGTTTCATTAATATCTTTTTTAAATGTTTTAATTCGATTACCAAAATATTTAGGTGAGGCAAAGGAACTGGAAAATAACCACCCTATGATACTCTCAACAGTCCAGGTTCGAACAATTTCGATTTCCTTTGATTCAACAACACTAAAAGCTGAACGACTAATTATATTCTCCCACGGCTCAGGCGATTCTTTGAAGATTCCTTTTCCAGCACGGCGTTCCTCGCCCAAATATTTTTGAACAACCTTTTTAACTGCATGTTGCCATTCTTCTTCGCCAGTCCAAAAACTTCCATCACTAATAATAGCTATTCCGCCATCCTCGCTAATAAGGCTATCAAGATCTGTTAGCACTTTATTTTGATCCATCCAATGAAAAGCTCTACAAATAATTGCGAGTTTGAAAATTCCTAATCCATTTTTTCTATTTATTAAATCTTCAGCATAACAATTTACTAAAATAATCTTTTGCTTTAAATTCACTCTTTCTATTTCCCTTTTGGCTTGCTTTAACATCTCCAGGTCTGAATCCAAACAAACCATTTCATTGCATTTACCATCCATAGCAATTGCCATTTGGCAAGTACCACATCCGATATCCAAAATTCTATCTTCCGGTTTAATCTCAAACTGTTCAACAATTATTTGGACTGCTTCTTCTGGAACATTTGGCCTATATTTTGCATAATATTCATAAGTGCCATAAAACAATGTTGAATCGTATCCCACTTTTTCAACTCAACTATCATATTTATTTTTATATTCATATTTATATTCATATTTCATTATTAATCAGCATTTTACTTAAGATAAGACATTCTTTGTATCAGTTTTCGTTGTTGAAATCTGAAATCATCTCAGTCTAGATTTTTCGGATTTTGTAGAATTACGGTAAAGAATTAATATTACTTAACGGATGGCATGAAATGTTCTTAAACTCTGTTACGTAACATCTGTTCTTTAATGATTATATAACTTCAATTCATATATCTGGCTGCTAATAAATAGTTTATAATCTGAGAAATGTTGGGAAGTGAGCAATGGGGCGATGAAAACTTCCTTGATAGTCTAATCTATACCTTTTTGAACTGAAAATTCGAAATTCTAATTTGAGATTAGAGTTTTGACTCCTTGTGTTTTTTCGGCTCTATCGAAAAACTTTAATTTGGATTCTTTCAATTAGTTTTAACTGAATAGCTTGACATATTTTTATTTCTCTAATTTCAGCCTTTCAAAGTAGATTTTAATACCTTCTCTTTAGAGCTGTTTCTAGTTCATACTAATTCTACGCGTGTCTTTTTTCACCTATCTAAATAATTCCTATCTTATCTCCACAGAGAGTTAACCATGCCCGACCATCAACAAAAGTAAAGCATAAATCAAAAGGAGAAATAAATAAATGAGTAAACACACAATTTTCTTAATCTTAATTCTTATTATTGTTTCGGGAGCAGGGTGCGTAACACCAGAAAATAATAACAACACAACTCCTCCTACACCTCCTGTTCAAAACGGAACTGTTTTCACTGCAGAAGAAGTGACAAAAGAACAATTTAATAAAACCAATTTTTCTGAGGAGGGAAAATTCGTCTATTATAAGGGTGAAGAAAAAGGAGTTGTAAAGAACACTACAATTGAGACAACATACCTGAAAGGAAAAGTACCAATTGAAAGTTTACCAACAATCATACGCACCTCAGATGGATATGAGGAAGTCGAAATCAACTATGTCAAGGATAATCCAAATTATCCTGGCTCTTCTCAATTAAACAAAATCGTAAAAGGAGCCGTCCATACAAATGGGGAACAACCGACACATGAAGAGGTTAGTATCACTTTTGAAAATAATAATTATGATGTAATAGGCACTGCAGGTCCTTTTAACGTACCAGGAGATGAAGAATTCCGAAAAGAAATTCTTTCAAAAGGAGATATAAGTTATTTGAGAGTAGACATGAGATTTTATTATAGAGAATTTGCTTAATACTATTTTTGATAACAAGCCTATCCCAAAAATAATATAAAATTGAAAGTAAATTTGGCAATATGTCATTCCATGGAATCGACGACATTCTATGGAAATCCATAGAACCTTATTTGCCTCCACCGAAACCACATACGGAAAGGCTTCGTGAAGAATAAGAAAGTTGATTTATCTTTTTTAAAACCGATTTTTTTACTACATAGCACTTTCTATTTTTATTTTAAGAAAAACAAGCAGAAGCCCTGAATAACAACTTTATAACGCTAACTGGAGCTTTACTGGCTTAATTCTGAATTCTTGCAAGATTTTAATTGAAAATAATTTACCTGATATGAAATGTTCGTATACTGTAAAAGAGTTATATTCCTTCATTTTTTGAATTTTTAATAGTCTGCCATTAACCTTCAAAGGGATGTTATCCGTGCACGAACACTCACAAATTCAACTATCCAAAAATCCAGAGTCTTCTCCTCAAAGAAGATCCATACTCACAAACCAGATACACATATCAAGTCCTGCAGACATCATCCAGCGTGCCAGAATAAATCCAAAATCTCTAGCTTCAGCAGATGTTTTGCAGCTCCAGCGAACCATTGGAAACAGGGCAGTTAGAAAGCTGTTTACAGAAATTGGGCTGATTCCTTTCAAATCTAAACAGGAACATCCAATTCAAGTGCAGACAATATCTGAAGAGGAAAAGAAGCTTTTTCAAGGCAAGATGGCGGAGACTGTCCAATGCAAAGAAACCCCTGAGGAAGGAGAACTATTACAGGAAAAGTTTAAAAGTAGATCTGAGCAAGAAAAGTTCCCTTCGTGTTCTGCAGTTCCTATACAGATGGAAAAAGAAAACCATACAGGTATGCCTGATAATTTAAAAGCTGGCGTAGAGGGACTATCCGGAATTGATATGAGTGATGTTAGGGTGCATTATAATTCGGATAAACCTACTGGAGTTGGAGCTCTGGCGTATACCCAGGGGGTGGACATCCATGTGGCTCCAGGACAGGAGAAGCATTTGCCGCATGATGCATGGCATGTTGTGCAGCAGAAGCAGGGGAGAGTGAAATACGATATGCAAATGAAGGACACTCAAATCAGTAGCGACGTATATCTGGAAAAAGAAGCGGATTTGATGGGTCTTAAGGCGCTGCAGAAATCATCTCTCCCGACTCTTGATCAGGTATCGAGTGTACAATCTCGCGGTATATCTGCGGCCCTTCCGTCAACTCCTCTAATAATGAGAAAGATTGGGTTCGAATATGAAGTTGGTGCCATTGAAACTCATAAATACGCCTTCTGGAGCAGAGATTGGGTGCCACACAAAAAAGGTGAAGTAATCGTATCAAGAAATGGCTATGACATTACTGCCGATATTAGCCAATCGGGAAGCCAGCTTGAGTTCATTACCAGACCAATTGATGAAGTCAGTGACTCGGCTCAGGAAACATCGAGAACCTTAGCCCAAAACATCCGGGCAGATATCCTGGCTATTTTTCAAGCAAGCAGGGCAAGCCCGCAGGGCTGGGTAGGCCTGGATAAGATTCCCCGGTTAAATGGATCTTCGTGGCATCAATTCTACAATAAAGCAAGACGCTGGGACGGTATTTCTGGCCAGTTGCAGATGACTGGAGGGGTAAAATTGGAAAAACTTTCGAGAGTATTGTCCGGGGAGGCGCTTGGCAGGGAACCTGCTGTACGGCAAGCACTTGCTAGCGGGGAAACAGCAGCCAAAGAACGCGAAATATTAACCCTATATTATAAAGAAAATTTCTTGAGAAAGCCAAATCAATTAATATGGAGAAGTGCCTTTTCCAGGACAAGAAGCAGGTTTAGAAAGGGATGGGATATAGAAAGCATAAAAATATTAGCCAGTATAGTTGCTTTGATGGCACAGATACCTATTGATAAACGAAACTCTCAAATAGAAGAGAGCCGGGCTCTTTTGCTGGCAAAAACAGATTATGCAAAAATATTACAACTCGTGGCGACTCATTTAGGGCAAGAAATCAAGTATGATCAGTTTCTGCTGGCTTTAATCGAAACAATCAATGACCATGTAACTGAGAACGAAGCCGTTAACGGCAATTCAGATGTATTTCCATCCAATTATGCCGTTCAAGGTACATCGTTCACCGGTTTAACCTTAAAGGCCTGGGTGGAATATGCGCTGCCCATACATGACCCATTCGAAGAAAAAGAATTTATTGAAGGGTGGGATCTGTTAACAGGTAAGCATTTCCCGGGTACCGGCGCTCAACGAAAAGAAATGAGGGCCTTTGGAACTTTTCTAGGCAAAACCGACCCCGGCAATAAGGTTATCCTTGAATGGCGCAGCTTTATGTTTAACCATCCGGATGATCTTGATAAAATTATGGTAAGTTTGACAGACTACCTCGGACGTAGGGTCAACGGTTAGTGCCAGAAGGCAGTGAAGCCATAAACCACGCTTGCGGAGAATAAAGTTGTAAAAAACAACGGAAATTGCCAAAACCTCCGGCACGACGCAGAGCTGAAAATTGAGATTTCTCAAAAGCCTCTTTTTCGAATTGAAAATTAAAGAAATCTGTAATTTTTGTGCTGTCATGAACCATTTTTTTTCCCCAATTTTTTGAAGTTTTTCACATTCAGTATTAACTTCTAAGGAGAGTTTTATCATGCCAGGACAACAGCACATTAAACAATCCAGAAGATCGAGTTTTTCTCAAAGACAAATAATCCCTGCAAGAAAGATCCATGTATCAAATCCTGCAGCTATCATCCAGCGTGCCAGAATAGATCCTAAATCTCTAACTCCAGCAGATGTTTTGCAGCTTCATCGTACTATTGGAAATCGGGCAGTCGGTAAATCGCCATCAGAAATATTCGTTCCTACAGCTAAAACAGTTCAACGGCAAGAAATTCAGGAGGAGGAAGAGCCTTTAAAGGATAAACGTCTGAAACTATCCGACGCCAAGAGATGCCAGAAGAGGAAGAACTGCTACATGGAAAACTTGAAACCATCCAGTGCCAAAAAATCCCGGAGGAAAAGCCATTTCAGACAAAGAGGAATAATAATACCGATACACTGAAATCTTAAGGCTGGCGTGGAGAACTTATCCGGGATCCCATTGAGAAAACATTTGACTGGTTGAAAAACGAAACTCAGATTAAACCATTGAGAGTGTGGTCAGAAGATTGTATTTCTTGAGCTCTCATTTGGCTTTATTTCTCAATTATTCATATCGCTAATGAGATGCGAGTTTAAGGAAACCAAACATAGATTCTCAAAATTCATCAAAAAACTGAGGAATTTGACATTTCCATCCAATTTCCTGGATAATAGAATCAAAAAAGTATATTTTTGTTAATTTTTATGAGACCAATAGCTTGACTGTAATAGAAATGAGTGAAGTCTCATAGAAATCACAATATTTTTTGGACATTGTTAAGACTTGTCAAGTTCATTTGGAGCCAAAATTAAGGGAGTCATTCTCTAAGAATTGATGGATACACACAAAATTGAGAATAAAGTTTACTTTATACTGATTTTTACATCAATTATAACTTTACTTTTTTATAACTACACTGCGTCGAAGAAGGACGTTTTTGCAACTTTTTGCGGAATCGTTTATTGAAATCTATCAAAGTTAGTTAAATAGGTTTTTTATAGAGCTGTTTTTAATGCTATTAACCTGGGGGTGGTCAAATAATAATATGCGAATGTGGTGAGCTTCTTAGAAATAAAGAGGAAATATTCAGAGATTATACTAAAACTACTGCAAGTCCCTCAACAAGAACGATCGGTCATAGAAATTGTGGATTTATCTTTAACTTCGTAGACGAAAAGAATCCGAAGAAATACTCTTCCAAAAAAGAACTGAAAATTCTGGCCGGAAAATTTGCGGAAAAAAATTTGTCTCCTGAATACGCCCCACTGTTTATGCTTGCAGTGGACCGGTTAAAATCGAAAGGCAAACTTCGGGATTATGAAGTTCTGGTTCGCGCTTATCGAGAAGTTCTGGGACTGAATTCTGAAAATCCAGTTCGGAAGAAAGCCTGAGACCTTAATGTGAGACAAAGGTAAATCCTAATTTCCATGACACTTTACGCCAATAACCTCGAATATCTTCTGGATGAACTTTCCAGAATTAACCGGTTAATCCACATCTACCTTGAAAGAGTTAGGGCAGATTTGCCGGAGTATATGGATGAGTTCATGGGGCTTTATGTTTCGGAAGACGAAATACAAAAGCTTCAAAAATCCTCCGGTTTTGGGCAAGAACAAAAAGCTCTACCGGCCACCGGGCTGGAAGAAATTAAAGTGATACGCAGACAAATCAATAACAGAAAACTCGAAAGCTTAAAAAATTGTAGAGAACTGAGGCTTCATACTCTCTCCGAACTTTTCAGTCTGGATGAATTTGAGATCGATATTCTTTTAATAGGGCTCGCTCCAGAAATTGATCTGAAATACGAAAAAATCTATGCTTATCTCCAAAACGATGTAACCAAAAAAAGGCCAGGAATTGATCTGGTACTTAATCTGCTCTGCCCGACAATTGAAGAGAAAATCAAGGCAAGAGCATATTTCTCACCTGTTGCCGCTCTATTAAATAACCATCTGGTTCATTTAGTGGAAGGACAGGTAGAATCTGGTTCTTCCATCATATCAAGTTTCATCAAAATTGATGAAAGAATAATTAACTTTTTGCTTGGACTTGACGAGATAGATCTGAAAATTCGGAATTTTTCTTATTTACTGAAACCCAGAAGGTCTTTTGAAGACCTTATTCTACCTGAAGATTTCAAAAACAGGTTAATGATTATCGCAAGCCGGTACAGAGAAAATAAGTTCCCACTGAAATTTATATTCAGCGGCTCTCCAGGGACCGGGAAGAAAATCGCCGCAGAAGCTATCTGCAGGGATGCAGGAGTAAAACTTCTTGTAGTGAATTCGGAGGTTTTTCTTGAAGGACAGTCCCTTGATAACGCAGATCTCATAATGCGAGAAGCGCTTCTGCAAAATTCTGCACTATATCTTCAAGATTTTGATTTATTTCTCGCAAACAGAGAACTAAAGAATGTTCAAGAATTTCTGATCCGGACCTTAAAGTCCTATCCTGGATGGATATTTTTGGCAGGAAAGGAATTCATGGAATGTTGTGGAGGTTTAATAAGTAATGGTTTTACTCCATTTCCTTTTCCTTTGCCTTCATACGTGATTCGCAAACAGTTGTGGGAGTCATGTCTGAAAGATTACGAGGTGGATAGAGAAACAGACTTGAAATCTCTTGCGAGCAAATTCAGGTTCAGCGGAGGTCAAATAAGGGATGCTGTCCGTGCAGCGTGCAGTTACTCAGGAGGGGAAAATCCCTCAAGTCCTGCATTATCTATGGAAAGTCTCTACGCGGGCTGTAAGGCTCAGTCCAGCAGGAATCTTTCCACTTTCGCCAGAAAGATTGAACCCAAATATGTCTGGGATGACATAGTCCTGCCTGAGGATATAAAGGAGCATTTGAAAGAAGTGTCCGGATTCATTAAACATAAGGGGGTTGTTTACTCGGACTGGGGGTTTGATAAAAAATTATCCTTGGGAAAAGGACTGAACGTGCTTTTTTCCGGTCCTTCGGGTACAGGAAAGACTATGGCGGTAGAGGTTATTGCCAGGCATACGGAATTAGACCTTTATAAAATTGATTTATCCTGTGTGATCAGCAAGTACATTGGAGAAACCGAAAAAAATCTAAGTAATATCTTTAAGGAAGCTGAATCGAGTAATGCTATCCTGTTCTTCGACGAGGCAGATGCGCTTTTCGGAAAGAGGTCCGAAGTCCGAGATTCTCATGACCGTTATGCCAATATCGAAATAAACTATCTGCTGCAAAAGATGGAGGAGTATGAAGGAGTTACTATACTTGCCACCAACCTGCGCCAAAATATGGACGAAGCGTTTGTAAGAAGGTTGCATATTATTGTCGATTTTCCTTTCCCGGATGAGGAATCCAGGCTAAACATATGGGAAGCGGTCTTCCCTAAAGAAGCTCCGATTGGAAGTGATGTGGATTTTAGTATCCTTGCACGTGAGATAAAACTTTCAGGAGGCCACATAAAAAATATAGCCCTTATAGCAGCATTGTACGCAGCGAAAGAAGGAGGCACTATTCGAATGACTCATATCATACAGGCAGTGAGATGGGAGTATGAGAAATTAGGGAGAACATGGAATGTATTTCAATATGACAGGGAGGTTTTTCCTGCATGATCGAGGACTTGAGCAAGACCCTAAAAGCAATTCTTGAGGATCCTACAGATCCTACACCGCCCGATCCTCTGAAGTCGGTAGAAATAGTGTTCGATCGGCCGGATGATAAGTTTAGTCCTCAGAGGAATACGGTAGATTTGTTCCTTTATGATATTCGTGAAAATGTTGAACTGCGTAGCAATGAGCCCAGGATTGAACGCAAAGATGGACAGGCGATAATATATCATCCATCACTGCGCGTTGCGTGTTCATATCTGATCACTGCGTGGCCTGTTGGTGGAGCAGATTTGCCTTTAACAGAGCATCAGTTACTTGGTCAAATACTAAATGTCCTTTCAAAATATCCGACGATTCCGGAGAAGTTTCTACAGGGAAGCCTCAAAGGGCAAGAACCTCCTCTGCCAATGATAATAGCGCAGACAGAATGCTTCAAGAACCCGGCTGAATTCTGGACAGCTGTTGGTAATAAAGTGCGCCCATCGCTTACTGTGACAGTAACGTTTTCCCTGGATACATTACTACCTAAGGATGTACCTCTAGTCATAACTGATGTAATTACGCTGGGACAGCGAATCTCGCCTGAAGAGACAAAATCTCTCCTGCAACCAGAGAAGAATCATTCAGTATAGGTGGACGTTACTTCAAATAATGCACCAGTAGAGAACGTAACTGTGACGCTCGTCGAACTTGACATTAAAACGAAGACCGGGGTCGATGGGCATTACACACGGGGCCATATGAACTCAGGTACCTATACTTTGTGTTTGTCATTGGACGATAAAGTTTTAAATAAGTCTATTATTGTCCCCACATCTGATAAAATAGCTAACGGGAATTACGACATCAATTATTAACCCATTTTTCTGAAAACGCCTTCAAAAAATATTTTACTTCCATTCTAAAATTCAAGTAACTATCCGGTCAGTTAAACAAGATTAGTAATCATTTTTGTTGAGATTCGATCAGCAAATTTGAGTAGACCAGCTTTTCTCAAATTATTAGCCTTGACTATATTTTGAAGGTTACTATACATTTTTTGTTATATATAAAAGAAAAATAGGCATGTAAAATATAAATTATAAGAAACAAGGGGAAAAAGATGACACAGTATCTGTATCCTGGAGTATATGTCGAAGAAGTAACGCCACTTGCGCGCCCGATTACTGGAGTTGGAACAAGCACAGCTGGGTTCATAGGTGTGGTTATGGATGATGTGCAAATGCCACTTAAACCTGGTAAAAAAGAAGATGATGTAACGGGGCATTTCACGGTATCACCAGCTGGCGAACCTCAACTCATTACTGGTTGGGAGCAGTTCAAAAATAACTTCGGCGACTTTCAGCCCACGAAAAAACAAAAATCGCTGACAGCAGAAAAAGAACCCGAAAAAGAACCCGTAGAAGAACCAGCAGAAGAGCCAGAAAATGAAGGGTCAGCAGGATGGAGTGATGACGACTACAAAGCCTATCTGCAACTGCAACATGCAGTCTACGGCTTCTTCAATAATGGCGGTACGCGCTGCTGGGTTATCCGAGTCGCAACAGGAGGTTCTTTAACAAATTTGGCAGATTTGCTGAATAAATTCGAGCCGATCGATGATATCGCAATCGTTGCTGTGCCAGGTGCGATAACAACAGCTCAACAGGACGCGATTATTGGTCACTGCGTAAATATGAAGGACCGGGTAGCAGTTCTTGATGGTATACAAAGCCCAAGCACTTTTACCGTAGATGGAATCAAAGGTGACACTCATACGAGTGAATATGCTGCTCTTTACTTTCCCTGGATCAAAGTACTCGATCCGATTAGTCAGACAAATATATCACAGCCCCCGAGTGGACATCTGGCTGGTGTTTATGCAAGGGTGGATGCAGAGAGGGGAGTGTTCAAAGCTCCTGCCAATGAAATTGTCCTTGGTGCGGTAGACCTGGATTACAAGCTAAGTCCCAATGATCAAGCAGGTTTAAACCCAAAAGGTGTCAACGTTATCCGGGCTTTTGATGGCAATTTCAATATTTGGGGGGCACGTACCCTGGGAGGCGATGATAATGGTGAATTTAAGTACATCAGCACGCGCCGATATTTCAATTTTTTACGTAAGTCGATAGAGCAAGGAACCCAATTTGTGGTTTTTGAGCCGAACAGCCCCGCTCTCTGGCAGCGCATAACTCGTACCGTCAGTGACTTCCTTTTGCGGCAGTGGAGAGACGGTGCATTATTTGGCGACACACCTAAGCAGGCGTTCTTTGTAAAATGTGATAAGGATACTAATCCACCGGAAGTACGTGAGGCCGGGCAAGTAGTGACCGAAATTGGTGTGGCAATCGTCAAGCCAGCCGAGTTTGTCATATTCCGTATCCAGCAAACTACCGGTGAATGATTAATTTTACAAGGGGAGTATAAAAGGAGGATTTCTGATGGGAGTTGATCCGTACAAGAATTTTAGGTTCCTGGTTGAGATTGACGGGATAGTACAGGCAAGTTTTTCCGAAGCCAGTGGATATGGCTCTGATATCGAGGTTGTTGAGTTTCGTGAAGGGGGTGATTCTGCTACTATGCGTAAACTACCTGGAAAAGTGAGTTATTCCGATATAACGCTTAAACGGGGTATAACTGACTCTCATGAACTTTATGACTGGCACCTGGCTGCGGTTTCGGGACAAATTCAACGCAAAAATGGTTCTATTATCATACTGGACGATACCGGGACAGAAAAAATTCGATGGAATTTCTTTAGTGCCTGGCCCAGTAAATGGCATGGACCTGACTTAAACTCCACAGGTAAAGATGTAGCAATAGAATCCCTTACTATAAGCTGTGAAAGATTGGAAAGAGCGCTTTCTTGAGGGTTCCATGTTCCAAACTGAATTTGAATTTACTTTACCTCTGGGTTATGTAGACTCTGAAGGAGACCTGCATTGTAAAGGTGTGATGCGACTATCAACTGCAGCTGATGAAATACTGCCTCTTAAAGACCCGAGGGTACAGTCAAATTCAGCGTACTTGGCTGTCATTCTTCTATCGCGAGTGGTTACCAGGTTGGGAAATCTTCAGCAGATTAACCCGAAGGTTATTGAAGGCCTGTATTCAGCCGACTTTACATACCTTCAGGATTTTTACAACCGCATCAACGGGAATGGGACATCAGCTCTGAAGGTTGTGTGCCCTCACTGCCAGAAAGGTTTTGAGGTGGAGCCAGAACCGCAGGGGGAATATTAGGCTACCCCCCGGATCAGCTCCGTCGGGAGGTAGCCCTGATTGCATGCCATTTTCACTGGTCTTATGAGGAAATCATGTATATGGAGCATCAGGAACGTCATGAGTGGGTACAGGAAATAGTAAGATTAACACGCGGAGAGAATAAGTTAAGCCTTAATTAAGCCTTAGTTAAGCCTTAATTAAGCCTTCCAAGAAATCAAGCCTCTACATACTGATCAAGACGGACTTTTCCATATTTCAGTCAGGCTGTTCAGTCAGGTCGTTCAGTCAGGCCGGTTTGGGCCTTTCGCAATGCACAAAACAATCTGTTATTGTACTGGAAATTCAGCCATGAAAACGTCAATTTCTTAATCATTATAATGCACAGCCAGAGTCTTATTTTGTTGGCTTAAAATTCCAGGTTATATAAATAGGGGATTATAACATGGAACCAGTAAACAAAGCAAAAAAAGAGCAGGAGATTGGGGAATTTATCTCCCTGGGTTTTGAGAAACAAACTACTTCTTTAATTGTTTCGGGGATAAAAATAATTCCAACACATATAGAATTCTCAAATAAATTTCTGGAACAGTATGCTTATCTGAATAAGTTTTTTCATATGTTATTATATACGTTGTCTGGTAAGCAGTTTACAGAGAAGTCAACAAAAAAGCGGTTTAATCCGGACCTTTTTAAATCCGGGTTATGGGAACCGGTAATTATTTCCCACAAAAAGAAAGGTAATTCTCAAATTCGGACAAGTGAAGTAAATATCAAAACATTTTCAGGTATGATCAATAACTTAAAAGCACGATCTGAACTTGACCTCATTAAAAACCGCGTACAAGCTCAAAAGCTAAAAAAAAGCTGCTTACCGGAGAGTAAAGTTATCCATCATTCGAAATCGGACTCTGAAATTAGCAGGAAAAAGGACAGCTTTGAGAAAAAAGCTGAAAAAAGCAGCTATTTTTACCTGGATTCCAGTTTGAAGTATTTTCTGGCGGGTATCCTAAACATTCGGATTCCAGCTGTGAAGATATATGCAAACCAGGCTTCTGATGAGTTAACGAAGCAGTTTGATGCTGATGCTTTAACATACGAAAATAGAATCTTTTTCAAAGCAGGAAAATACAACCCTCGGGATAGAAAAGGCATTTCGCTTCTTGGTCATGAATTAACTCATATTGCACAAACAGAAATTCAAGACCATAATTTACCAGGGCCCGGGAAGATAGGTTATGGGTATGAAGAGCAAGAAGCAATAGGTAACGAGAAAAAAGTTCTTCGGTACCTTCCATCCACAGAACCGTACAGTATGAACAAAAAAGTACCAGATCAGGGTTTTTTTGGTAATTCTTTAAAAGATTATAGGTTTAGTTCTGAAACATATGGGGGTTATGAAAGCTCGACAAGTCCAAACCTTTCTTCAGGCAGCTTCACCAAACCCAATAAATATCATACTCAGGTCCGGACTCCAAGAACTGCACTGACTTCTCGAGACTTAAATTTACCCTCCGAACCAATTACGGACTCGAATTTAGTTTTTCAGTTATCAGATCAGCAATTCAAATTAATTAAAGATGATGTTTATCGAGATATTATGAATAGGATCAGAATCGAGTTTGAAAGAGGGGGATGATAGTACGGGGCTTGAAAAAGCGGTCATAACAAATTTACAAACAGGAGAGAGAGTTTTTGTGATGTTCAATCCTGAAGAATACTCACTTGACCTGGGTAATAACTTTGCTGAAATCGCAATACCTGGTCTCAAAACTCCTCCTATTCAATATGTGCGGGGTAACATTCGGAATCTGAAAATGGAACTTTTTTTTGATACATTTGAAAAGAAAAACGATGTAAGAGATGAAATTTGTAAGATTACATCCCTGCTTGATAAAGGTTTAAAAACTCAAGCTCCACCAATCCTCCTCTTTTCCTGGGGAAAATTCAATTTTAAATGCGTGTTAGAGAGTGCAGGACAGCGTTTTATCATGTTCCTGCAAGATGGAACGCCTGTCAGGGCAAAATTATCTGTTAGTTTTAAAGAGTACGAAGCGATTGACTTCGAAATCAAACACGGGGTTTTTCTGGGTCCTCCAACCGTACGCAATGTCATAGAAGGTGAAAATTTGAGTGGCATTGCTGGTGAGGTATTAGGCAATCCGGGTGCATGGAGGGAAATAGCAGAAGCAAATAACATTGATAATCCACGCAAGCTCAAGCCGGGAATGACGTTAATTATACAGCCAAAAAAAAGCAGTTAAGATCGAGGTGTTCAATTGGATCGATATTATGCACCTGATTTTGAGGTAAAAATTGCAGGTTTGACAATGGCTGCTGATGTCACAAGCGCTGTCATGGAACTGACGTATGATAATAACCTCGATACCGCGGATATGTTTACATTACGGCTCAATAACGCTGATCTGCGTTTTACAGACTCAGGTTTATTCAATATGGGCAAGGATGTTGAGGTTTACATGGGTTATGCCGGAGACCTGCAACCAATGATGCTGGGTGAGATTACGGCAATAAATCCATCTTTCCCTCAAGGTGGAGCTCCGACAATTACAATCACAGGGTACGATAAATCCCACCGTATGCGGCATAATAGTCCGTCGAGGTTTACATTCAAGTACGTGAACGACAGCCTGATTGCTGCCCGGATTGCAGCTGAAAACCTGCTTATACCGGTGGTTGACCCGGCGTTGACCCCTCCCAGGGATTCTGTTCAGCAAACCGGAAGTGATTGGGCACTTTTGAAAGAACTTGCTGAAAGGAACGCTTTTCATGTGTATGTTCGCTGGGATAAGCTCTATTTCAGACTTCCACGCCCCCAAACGGAAATGGTAGTGCTGGAATGGGGTGAAAACCTGAGCAGCTTCAGCCCCCGCTTATCTACTTCCGGACAGTTCGGAATTCAGGAAGTCCGCGGGTATGATTATAAACTTGCCCAAAATATCGTTGCCATATTGCCTGCGATTTCTCTCGGGTCTGACCTGGACGATATTATTGAACGGCTCGGCAGTGATTTTGTCGATCAACTGGTAAAACTGGGAAGAAACGTTATGCGTGACAAGCCCGTGGATAATTATCTTGATGCAAAAATGCTTGCCAAATCGATTCTCATGCAGCTCCTTCAAGGCTTGTTTGAAGGTTCCGGGAGCACTATCGGTAACCCCAAACTCAGAGCAGGGAATATGGTTGAAATAAGGGGAATTGGCAAACGTTTTAGTGGAAAATATACACTCAGCAGAGTAACGCACACAATAAATGAGAGCGGCTATACAACACAGTTTGAGGTCTCCCAGAAATATACCAGCACACTGCTCCAGAGCCTGAGAAATAAAATTTCGGAAATGCCTCCTCCAAACGAGCAGAGAAAAATTCAGGGTGTTGTCATAGGTAAAGTAGAAAATAATATCGACCCCGAAGGATTGGGAAGAGTTCAGTTATCATTCCCTCACCTTTCAGACGTCAATTTGAGCAACTGGGCCCGTATTGCTGTCTCTATGGCAGGAGGTAATAAGAATACTTCATGGGGAACCTATTTCTTGCCGGATATCGGTGACGAAGTACTGGTAGCATTCGAACATGGAGATGTCAACAAACCTGTCGTTCTTGGCAGCTTCTGGAACGGAGAGAAAAGGCCGCCTGAGGTGAACAAGGGCTTAAACGAAAAGAAAATTATCAAAACGAAATCAGGAATGCAAATAGTGTTTGACGAGACGCCGGGATGCGAAAATCTTCTTTTACAGGATAAAGCAGGATCGATGATAAAAATGGACTCAGCAACGGGAAATATAATTATTGAGGCAAAAGGTAATGTTACAATTAAAGGAAAGGAAATACATCTAAACTGATAACGAGGGTTAGTCCAGTACTGAATTTGAGCATAATTCAGAATGATAGCTGTAATTTCAAACTAAAACTTTACTTCAATTGTAATTTAATGAAATTTGGAAGGTTTGATGTATATGGCAGAACCAGCAGCAAAAGAGGGTGATGAGATCAGTTCAGATGGAACTAATACGGTTTGGATCCAGATACTTTCACCGTCTGGTAAACCTACTGATAGTCTAGCTTCTTTCACCTATAAAGGTTCTATTGATAAATCGTGCAGTTCTAACGTTTTTATATTGAGCAAGCCTGCAGCAAGAAGTGACAGCGAGGCTACTAGTAATTCAACACCTAAATCAGGTGACCAACTTGGGGGAGGTACAGTAGTAAATACTGTCAAAAATAATGCAACGATTGAAAAAGGTAGTTCTACAGTTTTTATAAATGAAAAGCAAGCTGTCAGAGACAAAGATGATGCAAATACCTGGACTTTTCCTTCGCCGTCATCTACTACTTTGCAAGTCACGAATGCAAAAGTAAATGCAACAGGCTCTGTTTACATAGGAGATTAGAAGTAAATAATTTCAAAGTTGAATTTAGTCTTCTGTACCAGCAAAAAAGCAACAATCACCTTAAGATTAACTCTTAAATGTTTTTTTGAATTCGAAGGTTATTTTATCTTTTAAAGAGATCCTACTCAAAGAATTAGAATCGCATTCACTAAAAAATGAGGGTAAAATGTTGCACTATATTCAGAGGTGATTAACATGAACACCGATTTTCTCGGCAAAGGTTTTGCATTCCCACTACAAACCAATCAACGAGGCGGGATTAATGTATCGAAACAGGAACAGAAAATCCGGGAGTCCATACTGATTATTTTAGGGACTCAGTATAATGAGCGTGTAATGAGGCCAGACTTCGGGTGTAATTTAAAGAGTCTTGTTTTTGCACCGAACAATGCTGCAACTGCTAATCTGGCACGGCATTATGTTGAAGAAGGCTTGACAAAGTGGGAACCCCGCATCGCTCTGGATGAAGTGATTGTAGAAAATGATAATTCAGAAGAGAGACTAATAATCCAGGTTTATTATAGAATAAAGTCTACCAACGAGCCGGGAAATCTTGTCTATCCCTTTTATTTGGAGCGATAGATTCGGAGTAATAGTCAGAGTTATGCTTATTTACCTTACTCGAAGCAGCAGCGGATGTTTGGGAAGGCGGTTTGATACGTGAACTCACTCAAAATCAAATAGTTCTATTGCTGATGTGTTTTTTCTTCCTGGTTTTTTTAATTCTCAACATAGATTTTGATTGTCTAAAGAGTTTTTCCGCGTCCTTGTTCAAATGCAGTTCCTGTTACTCCATAATTCACCGCGTTAAGGTTATTTTCGTAAGAAGAACCTTGCAGCATCTTATTTTACAGATATGACGGTTTACATGCCTTAGTTCTTTTTACAGTACAGGGCAGCTAAAAATGTCGATCATTTAGTAACAACGGTTTTGAAGAAATTTTCATTCAGATAGCTTGTATTCTGGCTATTCTGGATGTTCTATTGAGAAGGGAGGAAAATATGTCAAATGGTAGGCTGGAATCACCAAATTTAGACGACCGAACATGGCAGGATATTGTCAATGAAGCCAGGGTTCTCATTCCCAAGTACGCACCTGAGTGGACGGACCATAACCCCAGCGATCTCGGTATTACTCTGATTGAGCTATTTGCCTGGATTGTTGAAGGGATGATTTACCGGCTGAATAGAGTACCTGAAAAAAACTATATCGAGTTTTTGAATCTGCTGGGTATAACCAGGGACCCTGCAGTCCCGGCATCAACATTTTTAACTTACGGTTTAGCTCCAGGAACAGCTCCAGAAACAACCTCAGCAATAGTACCTAAGGGAAGTCTGGCTGCTACGCAGCAGACCGAAACGGAAGAAGGCATTGTTTTTGAAACGGATGATAATTTATATCTTTTACCAATCAACCTTCAAACTGCCTTTATCAGAGACGAAAAGAGCAATTATCAAGACGTGACTGCTAATCTTATAACATCCCCTCTTTCTAAAATGACTCTCAGCATTCTGGGCAGTCTTCTAGGACAAAAAAATGAGTCGAAAATGATTATTCTTGGTTTCGATACTTCAAGCGATAAAGAGATCTCCTTGCTCTTCGGTTTTGATAAACCGGTGAAAATGGATAATAATGGGGTTCCCATTGGTATTACCTTGTCATATTCACCAAAATATACTGATAAAAATGAACTCCCTCCAGGATCCTGGTCTAAGATAGAAAATAAAAATATCATCGATGAAACCAATACATTTCAAAAAAATGGGCGTTTTTCTTTCAAAGTCCCTGATGACTGGTCAAGCCAAAAACCTAAAGATTGGGAAGGATCTTTTCCTCCTCAAACTAAGGATGACATAAAAAACGAATCCTTATACTGGATAGGTATCAAGATAGATAACTTTCGAGAAGATGATATTAACATAGATTTACATCATATCCTCTTTAACAGCGTTTCTGCAACAAATGCCATTACAATAACTCAACCTGAGTTTTTGGGTGTGAGCAACGGCAAACCCTTTCAGTCTTTCGAACTTAAAAATCGTCTTCTTTTTAAAAGGCCAAGGACAATGAATCCTTATGACCATTTAGTAGTTCAGGTTCGAAAACCTCAGGTGGGCGGTGGGTTCGGAGAGTGGGAGACCTGGGCGCTCTGCGACGATTTCAA
This sequence comes from Methanosarcina spelaei, assembly GCF_002287235.1. Taxonomy (GTDB): domain Archaea; phylum Halobacteriota; class Methanosarcinia; order Methanosarcinales; family Methanosarcinaceae; genus Methanosarcina; species Methanosarcina spelaei. The sequence continues at coordinate 15,748 of NZ_LMVP01000146.1, read as the reverse complement.
TAGAGGCCCGGGCAATTGTTACCGATTGGACCCGGTGACCGGTAAGATTAGCTTTGGCAACTACGACTCTACTACATCTCCTGAAGGCTACGGAACAATTCCTCCGATAGATTGTGAAATCCGCGCTCAGACATATCGTTACGTGGAAGGTGGTGTTAAAGGTAATGTGCCTCCAAATACAGTAAATTCCATGCGGACATATGTTGCAGGTGTCATTTCGGTGACGAATCCGGGGGCTGCAGAGGGTGGTTTTGATGAAGAAGATATCGAAGAGACTAAACGTCGCGGACCTGAGATATTACGTAACCGCTATCGTGCTATTACGGTAGAAGACTATGAGTACCTGGTAAAAGAAGCTACACCGGCTGTCAAAAAGGTTAGGTGTCTTCCACCAAGACTATTTTCACAGTATGATTGTCTACCAAGTGCGAAAATAGGCGATCCATGGACATTCGGAGGGCTGAACAGATCTACAGGTAATGTAAATGTAATCATTGTACCGGACGCTTCTCTGAGTGATCGTGCACCTAAGCCTTCTGAAGAATTAATTCAGCAAGTTTCCGATTATCTTGATGAACGGCGCACTTTGACTTCCAAGCTGCTTGTTACTTATCCTCGATATTTACCAATCCATGTAACAGTTACAATCAATATTTGGCAAAAAGCAGTAGATATCGGACTAACTCCAGATCCACGTAAATCCGATCAGCTTAAGAATGAAATCAAAGAAAAAATAAAGAAATTTCTTCACCCTGTCTTGGGAGGTCCTGAGGGGAATGGATGGGAAGTTGGACAGGATATCACAATATCTACTTTATTCGACTACATCGAACCAGGTTCGGATATTGGTTTCATTTCTGATTTATCTATTAATGCTCAAACCCCCCTCTATATACCTCCAACTCGACCGTTTTCTCTTGATACAGATCCAGGTGTTTGGGTAGAACTAGCAGATTATGAGATAATTTGTAGTTCCGAAAGTCACAGTGTGGAAGTCACAATGTTATAGTAAACAAGGCCTAAAATAAGGAGCTAAAATTACCATGACAAACGTTAGCAGTTACGTCGACTACCTTCCATCTGTCCTCTGGACACAGGAAAATGATTCCTCGTCTTTTTTGGGTCGTGTGCTCTGTATTTTTGAGAAAATTCTGAGCGGAGTTTCAGATGATCTTTCTATTGGCAACGGCCCCAACGAACATAATAACTTTGAAAAAACTATCGATGAACTTAACCAAATATTTGATCCATGGAAAACAAATAAGAATTTCTTGCCATGGTTGGCATCATGGGTTGCACTCACATTACCAGAGGACTTTAGCGAGTATCAGAAGAGAAAAATTATCTCAGATATAGTTCCCATATACCAAGAGCGTGGGTTAAAAAAAGGTCTGCAAGCTTATCTCGACGCTTACGCGACAGACTCAAAACCACGGATAGCTATCGATGATGGTGCTGCCGTATTTCGCGCTACATTTTTAGAGAACGGCACTGCTGTACTTCATACAGTTGCCTACAGCAATGCAATTTCACTCCAAAGCGAAACTAATACACACGAAGACAATTCAAACGAAGACAAGTTGGTGACTACTTTACTTCATCCATCCGCTATCGCAGTAGATAATGAAAACAACTATATCGTTGTCGATAAAGGCGATAGCTCTTTGTCAATGAAACAGCCAGCTTCACTGTGGAAATTGTCCAGCACAGGAGATCTTGAATGGAAGGTTGATCCAAGCTCTTCAATACCAATGCCGAAACCTATCTATGTCAGTGATTGCCTGAAGAATCCCACTGCAGTAGTCGTCGATGGTCAGGACAACTACTATGTTGTGGATATAGGAGAAATTGATCTCCCGAGTTCAGTTAAATCTGCTATCTACAGATTCAATCCGAGTATTGAAGTGGTCATTAATCAATCCAGTAATCCGACTTTTCCAGCCGTTCATCCCGTGGATATGATATTGGATAGTTCTGGAAAATTTGTTGTCTTGGACCGCGGTGTTCATCCCCAAGGAGAATACCCGCGCTCCCCTGAAGTAAATAGTGGCCAGAAGATCATCGTTGTTAACAAAGGACCGCCTATGGCTGTTAGTGAACATCCTTTGCGAGGAGTCATTGAGCCTACTGCTCTGGCGATAGATTCCGAGGGATGTTATATTGTTGCTGATGCAAAGGATCAATACGGTTCTGATCCGGCTGATCTTATAAGGGTAGGGGTCGATCCTAACGGCAACTGGTCAGAAACATCCATTTTGAAAAATGTAAAGGCTGAAAACAATCCACTAATTTTTCCTGTCTGCCTGGTCTTTGAAAACTCTCAATCTCTCCTTGTATGCGATACAGGGGTTCGATGGGGATACAAGGTTCAAGAGGATAACAGGAAAATGGCTGAGCCTGCTGCAATCTATCGAATAGAGAATATATCACAAAATTCGCCAACTATCACCAGGGTAACATATGAGCGAAAATTCGTAAATCCGACAAAAATGGTAATTGACAGAAGAGGAAATCTCATCATTACAGACAAAGGCGAATACCTTCCATCTGTTGGTAAACTCCCTTCCAGGATTTGGAGGAAAGAACCGAATGAATTTGGTGTCGTGGTTCTTTTTTCTGCGCAGCGTTACACCTCACTTGAAGATCAACTCCGAATTCGCCGGGAGATTGCGAACATTGTTAATGAACAAAAGCCAGGAAATACTTCCTGGTGGATGAATCGCAAATCGAAATGAAAGGAAGTGTTGAAAATGGCATTCGAAACAGTTAAAAGAAATATATATTATATCCCAGATCGACTCCAACTAAGTACCGGAAATCGAAAGGACGTTGAATCCCAATCGGAACTCGATTGTCTTGAACCTGATCATATTGGTAAAAACCATTACGAGGACTTTGAAGAATTCCATCTTCCTATAGATCGCATGCATAACTCTAACCTTCATGATTGGGGTATAGCTCGAGGTCTGGAGGTTACAGGTACCATAGGTGGAGGAGAGGTAATAATTAATCCTGGAGTTGCAATCGATATTGATGGTCAGCTTATTTCACTTTCAGATACAGGACATGGTGACATTGGCAAAAATCCACCTGGAGGCGACCATCACGAGGTATTAGTACCTGTTAAGCTTAGCACAGCAGAGTATTCTGCAGGAAAGAAGTTCTACGTAACAATACAATTTTCAGAGATTCTTCGATCTGATCAAGGAGCTGTCGGGATGAAGGAGCAGGTACCCTGGGTGAGGTTGCAACCAATCGATTCTTACATAAGTGAAAAAAATAATGGAAGTAAATCGATTATTCTAGCTGTTGCTGTGATAAATGATAACGGAAAATTGGCTGAATTGAAGGCTAGAGATGGCGATCTCCCTAATTGTCGACGCTTAATTGGTGAGTCCGTAGAAGAGCTTAGGATCCAACGGTCCGGTAATGATGTTGAGGGTACTGTTCAGGACATAGTCACCGGAAAAATAGGTCCAGGCGATGGAGGCGGCCTCAAGATTACCGTACCTGATTACGATGATAGCGTTTTATTTACCAGAGAGAACGGGGAAGACTTTAAAAGCTTAGGAATTAATGCCAATGTCGGTATCGGGACAACAAATCCATCAGTCAGGTTAGAAGTGAACGGGAATATCAAGGCTAATGCCAGTGAGTTAGGAACCTTGGTTGTAAAAGGCAAAGTTGGCATCGGAACGACGGACCCAGATTGTGCACTACACGTCAATGGAACAAAGATTAAACTGGGATCAGAAAAAGAAGGACAATTACTTATTGCTGGGGAAAATAATTTTCTTCTTCTTGAAGCAAATGGTTCAAATGATACAGGCACTGTCTCCGAGTTGACGATTTGCGGAAACTCGACCAGGAATATTCCAACGCTAAAACTGAGTGCAGATAATACGTTTTTTGGTGGGAGTATCACTGTACCAGGGACTATTAATTCTAATCAAAACCTACTTGTACAGGACAACGTCGGTATCGGGACAACTACTCCTTCAGCCAAGCTGAATGTAGATCCTCAAGGCAGAGGTGGGATTGTAATAGGCAATCCCAATACATCAGCTGGTGGGTACACCAGTCTAATTATGGAAATCAGCGAAAAAAAAGGCGGTTACGCATCGCTAAATTGCCTTAAAAGTTCTGGTTCTTCTGGCGGAGATATTTGTCTTAATCCTCAGGGACACAACGTCGGCATCGGGACAATAAATCCATCAGCCAGGTTAGAAGTAAACGGGAATATAAAGGCAAATGCTAGTGAGTTAGAAACCCTAGTTGTAAAAGGCAGTGTAGGCATAGGGACGACGGATCCAAAAGATACTCTTGATGTATACGGACAGATCAGGCTCTTTGGACAAAATGCATTTCAAGGGAGTGACCCTTTTCTACGGATTAACCCGGATAACAATTTCCCAAGCGGTACTCATTTTGCGTATCGTGCAAGTTTTTACAGGGGGATAACGACGGGCGACTGGTGGGATGTAGAACCGGGGAAGGGGAACCTACTTGTACAGGGCAATGTTGGCATTGGGACTACAAATCCATCAGCCAGGTTAGATATCCAAGGAGACATAAGAATTAACGACAAAGACATCTGGCTGAGAGGAGGTATAGATAACAATCATGGAATCGGATGGTATGGTTATGGCAAGCCTTTTGCAGAAAATACGAGTATTGATGGTCCTGTAGTATTCGGTTATAGCGGCGGGGCTTTAGGAACAATCAAAAATGGGCAAAATATCGCCCTTAGGTGGGATGTTGATGGCAACATCTGTGCTCGAGGTACATTTAAGAGTAAGTGCAAAGACCTTGCTGAAAACTATCCTTCTGATGTGAATCTTGAGTCTGGGGATGTTATTTGCCTGGCTCAGGATAAAGATAGTGTGGTCAAGTCCGAAAAACCAAATGATCCTCTGGTACTTGGAGTGGTGTCGACTAAGCCTGGATTTTTGTTAAGTGACGGAGGGGATGCTAAAGAAGCAAATCTATTTCCAGTTGCTTTATGTGGCCGTGTTCCCTGTAAAGTGGTGGATGAAAATGGACCGATAAAGAGGGGTGATCTATTAACTAGTTCTTCCACTCCAGGCCATGCCATGAAGGCTAGTCCTATAAAAGATGGAGAATTTTTCAGTCCTGGAACGATTATAGGAAAAGCCATCGGTACGCTTGAATCTGGAAGAGGTGTTATTGATATATTCGTGCTGTCAAGCTAAGAAGGACCTATTATGAAACAATATCCGGAAAAGCAATTGGAACAACGTTTACAAGAACTCAGAGCCGAATTCGAATCCGGCCAGAAAATGCTTGCAGATCTTGAAAATAAGCAGGCAAACCTTAGAGACACTATGCTGCGAATTAGCGGCGCTATCCAGGTGCTTGAGGAGTTGAGTACAACTGCGGATAGTATAGGGGAATCGCAAGGAGAAGCAGGCCAAACTGCAGAAAAACCCGATGGCCAAAAAATAGAGATGGAAACGGTTGTTGTGGAGTAAGAACAGCTCAGGTCGGATCAGTTCTTAAGCAAATTACATTCAACGCACGATTTAAGTATGTTTTTGGATATATATCTTTATAGCCAGATTTATGAGGTGTAAGTCTTGTTTATACAAGTATCGTGTGTGACGATCCCTTTGTTATTCGAAACTCTTTCTCTTATTTAACTCCCTGATCATTTTTAAGGGAATTTAATATTTTAAATTATTTTTTAAATTAATTCAGTCTATTGAATAGAAAGGGTTCTTAAAACCTTAATTTCTAACATCCTCGAAAATTCTCAAAATTCCTCAAAAAACTGGGAACTGATGTGAAAATACAATTGTAATGGCTAGCTAATCGGATTTGGTCGTAGTTTACAACCGGGAAAATTCCTTAAATGACTGATAACAGGAGTGGTTTAAAATATGGAATTAGGTGTGAAATCTTTATCAGACCTTCTGAAATTAGAGAATTTCATGCTGTTTTTATTTGGAATCTCTTTTTTTGGTCTGGTGATCATTTTTGTGTATGCACTTGTTCTGCCTCATAGCTGGTACGATAAGGCTTCAATACTCGGGGTATCCATCTTTATTGCCATAGCTACTTTCCTGTCAGGACTGTTTCTCGGCTTCATTTTTGGAATACCTCGTACAACTGAAACGCAAAATATAGAACCCGGAAAAACACCTGAAAAACCGACTGAAATACCGATGTATCTCGAAAACAAAAATAGATTGTATACGGAGAATTCCAATCTTGAGCGAATTTCCGATTGGCTCACCACAGGCATAGTTACAATTGCACTGGTTAGTTTGAAACAGGTACCGGAAGCGTTGCAGCAATTCTCCGGATACGTCGGACCGGCATTAAACGCTACTACTGCAGGAGGAGCTGCTTCTACTTCCGGAGGTATATATGGAACTTTTATACTCATATGTTATTCAATAGATGGCTTTCTAATCGGTTATCTGGGAACAAGGCGTCGTGCTGCTGTGGATTTTGGAAAGGGGATATTTGAAGAAGAGGAAATTATAGAGTCCATAAAAACTCTTCTAAACCCTGCAGCCTCCAAAGAAGAAAAAGAAGATGTTAAACGTGATATAAGGAGATTTTTACGGATTCCACCAGTTTCTCCAAAGCAGCAAGAGAATAATTCGGACTCCGAACCTCCTGAAAACCCGTCTACAAAGCAGAAAGATGAAACATAAATGAAGTTCGGTCTTTTTCATGAATGTTGTCAACTTTTTTAAATTCTTGTACAGTCCGCTACTTAATGGGGAGTTTGATCATGCCAGAACACCAGAATATTAAACAATCCAGAGGAACACAATCTTCTCAAAGGCAAATAATTCCTGCAAAGCAGGTTCATGCATCAAATTCTACAGCTATCATCCAGCGTGCCAGAATAGATCCTAAATCGTTAACATCTGCTGATGTCTTGCAGTTACAGCATACTATTGGAAATGGGGCAGTTGGTAGGCTGCTATCAGAGATCAGAAACTCTTCAACGGTTCAACAGGTGCCAGTTCAGCGGCAAGAAATATCTGAGGAAGAATCGCTGCAAGGAATGTTTGGAAGCAAACATAATCAAGCAACATGCCCTTCGTGTTTTGCAACTCCTATCATTCAGAGGCAAGAGCTAGAGGGAGAAAAACCTTTGCAATGCATGATGCGTAGATCAGGACAAAATCGTCCAACAGGATTAAGTTCCACACTAAAGGCCAGAAGTCCTTTTAAATCTCCACTCCCAGAGAAAAAGCAAAAACAAGAATCGCAAGAAAAAGAATCACAGGAACTACCATCGCAAGAACAAGAGTTGCAAGAACAATCACAAAAGCCACTAAGACAAATTGAGTACGGTGTGGATATAAGTCAAAATGTGGTGTCAGAAAGAAAACGTGTTAATGATTACTGTCCATGTAATAATTATGCTGTAGCTGAAGCAGGTGACTCTGTTCCAAAATCCAGTGATTTTCGTATTTTTTAATTGAAGACCTGAGTTAGCAAGAAGAGTCCAGTTATCATCAAAATCAATATTCGACATCTAAAGACTTCAATTTTTATGTTATGTCACAAGGATTATGACTAATTACAAAATCTAGTGATTTTGAACTTTAAATTCATCACTAGGTTTTGGTACTGAGTCGAAGCAGGTGGTGAAAAAATAATAAAACATAGTAGTGGCAATGAAGGATTTCATGCGGAACAACTTATATTGCAGGAGTTGGAGAATAAGGGAGGAGCAGCAAAATTAGAAGTAACCAAGTTTTATTCGGAAAGAATGTTTTGTGGACCGGAAAAGCGTAATTGTTTAGCTAGAGTCCGAGAATGCAAAAACGCACAATTAACATATTCTGTAGAAAATAATGATCAAGAACTATTTACAGCAATCTGTAGTACAATTTTTGGCCGAAGTACAAAAGATGTTGGATCATGGATGAAATTGAGAGATATGAAACCTATAGATACTACATCTTAAATTATTTGAATTCCTTATACTCGACAATACCACTTCCACGGAGAGTTTGATCGTGCCAGAACACCAGAATATTAAACAATCCAGAGGAACACGGTCTTTTTCTGAAAGACAAATAATTCCTGCAAAGCAGGTTCATGCATCAAGTCCTGCAGCTATTATCCAGCGTGCCAGAATAGATCCAAAATCATTAACATCTGCTGACGTTTTGCAGCTCCAGCGAACTATTGGAAACAGAGCTGTTGGCAGGCTGCTATCAGAGATCCGAAACTCTTCAACGGTTCAACAGGTGCCGGTTCAGCGGCAAGAAATGCCAGAGGAAGAACCTCTTCAGACGAAGAAGGAAAATAATACAGGAATGCCTGATAACCTCAAGGCTGGCGTGGAGAATTTATCAGGAATTGATATGAGCGATGTAAAGGTACATTATAATTCGGATAAACCTGCTGAGGTGGGAGCGCTGGCATATACTCAGGGAACAGAAATTCATGTAGCACCGGGGCAAGAGAGACATTTGCCTCACGAGGCGTGGCATGTGGTGCAGCAGGCACAAGGTCGTGTAAAACCTACTGTTCAGTTGAAAGGCGTAGCGGTAAACGATGACGAGGGGCTGGAGCATGAAGCGGATGTAATGGGTCCAAAAGTATCCCAGCTTTTCAAAAACATCACACATCAGGGTCATTTTATGGCTTCAAGTCAAAAAGATCATTTTCTGCTAAACCGTCCTGTTATCCAAAATAAAATTATCCAGTTTATTTCCCCACTTAATAGTTTGAAATTGAACGTTGTTGGAGAATACCATCCTGAGACTGAAGATCGTCTGAAATTAGAAAAAATTTATTGTAAGGAATTCTCTGGTTCATCCAATTATTGGTCAGAGGGTGAATTTAGGACTCGACAGTACTCGGTGGTTTCCGACTTTTTAGAAGATAAGCGACCAAGGGCAGACCCCTTTAAAGACAGATTTGAACATGTAATACTCAAAGCCAAGTTCACTAACTTTTGGCATTACGAATCAGCGGCACCGCCACAGAATTTTATTGAATATATTCAGAAAGATGTGAATGTAGCTACTGCAATTGAATTACTGACAAATGGCCCATATCGTTTTTCAAAAGATATGACAATTATGATTGACAACCTTGAACGTGACACAGATGGATTTGAGCTGTCCTTACAAGAAAAAACCAAATTCTTAACCTTAAAACAATATGCAAATGCCCTTTTCTGTAACGTTTCGGAATGTATAAAATTGCTGAATGCCAAACCTGTAAGGGTGCCTGAGACTGTGAAAGCATTGGATCTGATGTGGAAAAGCATAATCGAACTGGAAACCAATTTTGGCGATGTCAGGAGCGATGCTGAAGTCTGCGAATCACGCTCTGACGCAATGCATCGTGCAGCCCAAGATAGAAGTGACGAGAAGGGCGTATGGAAAATTGGAGATGCCCACCGGAGAGACCTTCAAAATAAAGATCGTTCATATAACCTCGTCTCGCGCGATCAATTCAACTATGACCTATTGGACTGGCACTCTGAAAGAATGCTGGGCAAAAGAGACCCGTTGACTGGGCAACATAGTGGAGTCGGCGATTTCATCGGAGAAGAACAATTGTAACAAGGCTGTTTTAGCGATCAAAAAGTTGAGGTCTGTCCTTAAAACTCGAAAAAGGAATCTCGAATCAAAGTTTAGGTGGCGCACCCCGTTGCAAGCTAACAGGTTATTCGACTGAAATAGAAGGAATTTCCAAAGTTAATTCCACGCTTTCCACATTTAATAAATCAATCAACTATAGAATGTCCTTATACTGTAAAGGAGTAATATTTCATAAATTTATTAAAAGTATTTTATATTCAACAGTTCAATCTCCACAGGGATGTTACTCATGCCCGAACACCAGCAAATCCAGCAATCCAAAAAACCGGATACAAGCTTTCAGAAGCAAGCGATACCCATAATCCAGATACCCTTATCTAATCCTTATTCTATCATTCAGCGTGCTAGAATCAATCCAAAATATCTCACCCACGCTGATGTCATGCAGTTACAGCGTACTATTGGAAACCGGGCTGTTGCACAGTTGATATCAGGTATTGTAAACTCTTCTACAGTTCATGAAGCGTTTATTCAGCGCTCAGAAATCCCTGAGGAAGAAGAACCATTACAGGGCAAGATGGTTGGAACTGTCCAGAGGCAGGAGATTCCTGAGGAAGAAGAACTACCTATGCAAGGTAAGTTTGAAGGTATCCAGCGTCAGGAAATTCCAGAGGAAGAAGAACCGTTACAAGGCAAATTTGAAGATAAGCCTGAAATTGCCTGTAACTCGTGTTTCGCAGCTCCTATAGTGCAGAGGCAGGAGATACCAGAAGATGAAGAGCCTCTTCAGGGTAAGACGATTGAGACTGTCCAACGGCAAGAAATCCCAGAGGAAGAAGAACCACTGCAAGGTAAATTTGAAAGTGTCCAGCGCCAGGAAATTCCACAAGAGAAAGAACCACTTCAGACAAAGAGAGAAAATAATACAGGAATGTCTGATAACCTCAAGGCTGGCGTGGAGAGTTTGTCAGGGATTGATATGAGTGATGTGAGGGTGCATTATAATTCAGATAAACCTGCTGAAGTAGGGGCTTTGGCATATACACAGGGGATAAATATTCACATAGCTCCGGGGCAGGAAAGGCATTTGCCTCATGAGGCGTGGCATGTGGTTCAGCAGGCGCAAGGGAGGGTACAGCTGACAATGCAGTTGAAAGAAATTGCAATGAATGATGATGTAGGGTTGGAGAAAGAAGCAGATCAAATGGGGAGACGTGCGGAAGGACAATTCCGGATGAGGTCATTTGAAACAGTCCAACGCCAATTGGGGAAATTATTAATCAATCGGACCGTTGAAAAAAATAGTAGAGTTTTACAATGTTGTCGGCGTGATTTATTGATCCAAGATCTCGATGCATTTACTAAAATTCACACTTGGAAATATAACGGTAATCTAGTAGACGTTGGTCGGAATGGATTGGGTGATTTAGTAGCAAGAGATCCCCAAGATGAGATTGCCTTTATACAATATAAGGTAAATGATAAATATTTAGAAATTAGTGGGTTTGGAAACTCTTTTCGCAGGCATTCGCCTCAGAAAGAATATCCTGGTGCCGGGACTATGTTATTGAAAGAGTTATTAGAACTTACAAGAACCCAAGTGAATTTTGTGAAAATAGTTCGTATGAGTGGCTCTTATGGCTACTATCGGAAACTAGGATTTGATGTCCCGGAAAAATTGGCAGTAGAAGACACGCGACAAAAAAACCCCGATCAAATAAAGAGGGAAGAAAACATGAAACTGTTAAAATGGCGTCGTGAAGCTTCGGCTAATGAACAACAACTAATTGAACCGGTAGTGGGAATTGGCACTATTGAAGCAAATGTCAATCGTCTTTTAGCTGGAAGAGGATGGCAAAAAATTAATTGATCTTTATTCCTCCCGGCTTTAGTGCTCGGTTTCCCCACACAAGCACTGTTTTTTATCCTTCAAACCCAATTATCTTGTGTTTGTGATTCTGTTGCAAAAAAATTATGAGAGGGATTCACTGAAATAAGTAGAAATTTTGGATTATATATTATGCCTATTATGCCAGAAATTCCTTTGAATAGAAGCATTATGAAGGAGAAATTATCTTATTAAACGTAAGATGGGATTTTAAGTATGTATTAAACTATAGAGATTTAAAGGAAATGATGGTAGAAAGGGGAATAAAAGTCGACCATACGACAATCATGAGATGGGTACATCAATATTCACCTAAAATAGAAAAGAAGATAAGAAAGCTTTGAGTTCTAATCAAAACCAAATTCCAAGAGTAAAACGGTTGAAAGAATCCAGCTTATCCTATTGCCATACATGAACTGAAAAATGAAAATAAGTTGTCTAAAAGTGTTGAAATTAGACAAGCCAAGTATTTGAATAACGTTATAGAACAAGATCATAGGTTTATAAAGCGGATAATTGATCCAATGCTAAGTTTTCAGGCTTTTCGCTCTGCAAGTAAAATTTTAAAAGGAATTGAAGTTTGAATATGGTTAAAAAAGGACAAATCAAGAATTTAAACTACTCTGGTCTTGATGAAGTCAAATATATTAATCAATTATTTGGAATAGTTCTATAATATTGATACATTTTCCTCGGATCTTTTGACTTTTGTTCATCATCTATATATTTACATGCTTGTTCTGATGTTTTTGCAATGAATCTTCTTTTTAATCAGGAACTCAGACGTACCTATTTTACCAAAATCGAGACCAATTAGCTGTTTTTCCGGAATAAAAATTCCACTCAAATTTATGTTTTCATCAAACTATCCATTTCGGGGGGTGAGTTTACAAAAAAATTATTTGCTATAAATGTTAAATTTTTTAAACTTCTAAAATTATAAAAACGGCATTCAAAGAAGCAGATTTTGAGTTTGTGAAACCAAGTGATTCATAAATTAGGGGGTAAAGTATGAGTATATTATACGTTGAACCTGGTCAAGAAAATAGCATAATCCAGGATGAAATAAATGATGCTAAACCTGGAGACACAGTTTATATTCATGCAGGTACTTACGTACTTGATGACCGACTGATAATGAAAAGTGGTATTAAATTGCAGGGAGAAAGCTGTGAAAAAACTATATTCCAAGGTGAAGAAAATACTGGTGGAGCTAGAGGAGGCAAAGAATCGAATGGCTGGATCTATTGCGATGGAATTAGCAACTTTGAAATTTGCGGCTTGAAATTCATAAGTACTGCTACTGGTGTTGGTGATGGCGGACATGGGGAAACTAGAAACTGTATCCTGCTTAAAAAATGTAGTGATGTACAGATACATAACCTGAATTTTCAGAGATACCTCTATAATGACGGTATAACATGTAAGGGAGGAAACAACGTCATAATATCTAATTGTCTTAGTTCCTCTGTCGGGCATGACTTTGTTGAATTCCTTGGAGGGACAACGAACTCAAAAGTTTCTAACTGTAAAATTGACGTTCAGACTAATACGGGTATAAGGCTTGACAATGCATCTAACTGCCTTATTGAGTATTGTACTATCTATGATGACACTCATTCTGGCTGGTGTGCAATTGAGATTGAAGACATTCAGACCAATAACATGATTGACCACTGCATCATAAGGAACATGCATGGGTCTACCGGAAACGCCGCTATACAGTATGTGCATGCTTCCGGTTCACTGAAAGTTCAGAACTGTGTTATGTGGGATTGTCCTGGCGGATGGACAAAGGACGGATCTTCAAAAATAGTTACAAAGATGGTTAATAACAAACTTGGAGCTACTCCACAGGATGAATCTTATTGGGTAAAGCAGGGTTACGGATATGGTGCTAAAGTTGAGGAGTAAGGTAAAGAAAAACTTACTGTTGATTTTGAATCCAGTATTATAAATGGCATCATAACTGGTAAAGCTACTCTCTCGGTCAACTTCAAAAGTGTTACAACTGGCAGTCCGACAGAGTATTTTCAGGTCTTTGAGCCAGAGACATCCGGTGACTAGTGCAGTAAACATGTTTTTACTGCTGTACACACGTTCAAGAAGCCAGGTGTCTACACTTAAGCCTTACACTTAAGCCTTACACTTAAGCCTTACAATTGAGAATGAGAATGGCAGTGTAACTAAAACTAAGAAATACTGCATTGTTGTCAATTGATGTGACCGACAGGTGATCAGGTAGAAATATAACAAGGCTATTAAATATGCAAGTGAGAATAAATTTAACAGTTTTTACTTTAAGGCAGGCATATTTACAATATAAGTAGTCCTAATATTCTTTTACTCAGCATTTCACCTGTTGCTGACAAGGAAGTTTCTTTAGTGTGGGTATAATATTCACAGTTATTTTACGAAAATGATTGATATTCAAGAGTAGATTAATCGTCTACTTCATTTAATCGTCCACCTCACTTAATCGTCCACCTCATTTAATCGTCCACCTCATTTAATCGTCCACCCCATTATATCTTCCAAGTTGATATCCGTTAAACCTACAAGGGCTTGAGGTTTGTAGACGGTAGTCACCGGAACCCACGAAAAGAGGATCTACGGACAAACATCTGGAATGCGCTACATCGTAAAAATCGGATATATTGCCGTATATATCGTTTTCTAGACATGTAAAGATATATCTTGAGCCAAGCAGATTTGCTATAGCTGCTCCTGAGCCAGTTCCGGGATATAGAGCTTTCTTTGTCCCGACGACAATATTCCGTTTGATTGTTGCTGTTGCTGGATATGTAGATGATATGTCGTAATCCGCTGCAACAAAACCGAAACCATAACATCCTGCAACAGTATTGTATTCAATGTCAACCGGAAATCCATCATAAACAATAGCTCCCACGTTGGGAAGTTTGTTCGCTGCAGGCATAGCACCACAACTCACAAATAAATTGTTGTGAATCGAGACAGTCTCGTTATTCGGTACGTTGCCTACCACCTGGATTCCTGGACCCCATGTATCATGGATATAATTGTTGTATATTTCAATCCCAGATGACACCCAATTAGTGGCAGTCGATTGAATCTGCATACCAGGAGAATATGCCATTCCTGTACCACCATTCAAAACACAGTCATGAATTTTGATATTTTTCGCTGACCTTGTCCTGACTCCAGCATTGACGGCCAGGTCGGCCTTGAGGTTGTACACCTCGCCACCAAGAACTGCATTGTAACAAATGATGTCGTGTCCCCCACGTTTTCCCGTAATATCGTGTACCGATATATTAGTGCCGCCTTCGACTCTTATTCCATCTCCCAGATTGTCCTCAAAAGACAGGTTGTAAAACTCACAGTTAAGGGAGTTTGAACATGACACTTTGTGCAGGTCACCCAATGTGAAAAAGTTATGGTATCCATGTCCCCAGGGTTTGGGATATAGGGCTTCAACTTCTTTCTGATAATCCCTGTTTCCCTCAAAAATAATGTCATGGAAAATGAGATTTTCCGCAGCTGTAGAACATTTAGGAGCTATTAACGGCACCTGCTCTCCGAAGATCTCAACTGGTGCATTTTCCATCAATGTAAATTTGCAACCATTCCCGTCCCAGGTAGTGTTATTATTAACGCGTAGGAGTGAATTGATTACGATATTATGATCTTTCAAAAAAGTGTATTCAACTGATGTATTTCCTGTTGAATCAATCAACTTTTGTAACTCTTTTGAGGTATCTATAGAATCCGGTACTTTTATTGTTTTGATTATATCTACCTCCTTAAACCTCCGTCAATTATTACTGACTCTGTAAAAAAACCATTAACTCAACTGTAAGAGGCTGAAATTAAATATGCAAAAACATAATGTCATTCAGCTTAGATTAGGTGGAAAAATACACGTTAGAATTTTCTACAGAGCTGAAGAAGCAATAAAAATCAGAATTTCAATCCAAAATTATAATTTTAAACATTCAGTTCAAAAAAGATAGTTTAGACTATCGAGGAAGTTTTCATCGCCCGATTGCTCACTTCCTGATATTTCTCAGATCCTAAATTCTCAGATCCTAAATTCTCAGATCCTAAATTATCTTATTAGGCCAGATATATGTGTTGAAATTATATATGTGTTAAAGAATAAAAGTTGCGTAACAGAGTTAAGGGAGCTTTTCGTAATCATTCAAGGACTTCTGTATGGGAATGGCCGTACTCGTTATCTTCTCCGACTTCGATAACGCTTATTTTGGGACTTACAAATCAAAGTTGCGCTGGCGCACCCCGCTGCAAGCAACGGGGTATGTCCGCGCCA
>NZ_LMVP01000145.1 GCF_002287235.1 Methanosarcina spelaei | reverse complement strand
GTAACGTTCTCTATGTTGACTCCCCACTTATTCATTCACCTGCAAGAAATATAACAGCATCGGAGGTTGGAAAGTTAGAAATCCAGGTTAACGTAAAAAGTTAACCTGATAAGTCGGTTTATACTGCAAAACTATTTTTACTTGGAAATTAAAATACAAAGATATGCTAAGTAATGAAAACTACAGGAAGCTGGAAGAAAAAGCAAAAGAACTTGGAGCAAAGAGCGTAAGGCTGCTTCCTGCAGAAGACATCGTGGTCGAAGACCGAACTGTGTCAATGTGCCCTTCTTGTTGAGTGGAAGTCAGAGAACGTTTTTTCCAGGGAGGTCAGCGAGAACTTCGTAAAATTCGGCTTCGAAGCCCCGAAAGACCAAACCGTAAAACAGCAATTTCAGAACAGCCTGAAAACAATATTGAAAGATCGCAAAGAGACCATCCAGCCCGGAGTTCTGGAACTTGAAAAACTAGCCTGGACCCTTGGTTATAATACTGCTCTTGCAACCTTTCCAGGCATGTGTACCTGGTGTGCTACAAGTGACTATTCAAGCGTAAAATGTGCCGGAGATAAAGGTCCCTGTCATCACCCGACTCTCCGCAGACCGTGCCTTATGGGACTTGGTATCCGAATGGATAAAACTCTTGAAAAAATCGGTACTCCCATGCAGAAGTTTCCAATGGATGATACAACTCCCTCGCCTTTGACACTGATATTGCTTGATTGAAGAACAAAAATGACAGGCTAAAATAAACCATATATTTATTTCCAGAGAGCTTGCACCAGTTCAAAACTATAATTCTATATATAGGGAAAAATTATTGTATAACCATGGCAGACTTTACTGGAAATCTTCTCTCCATTTTGAAAGAAAATATTCCTTATTTTAAAGACCATGACATAAGTTCTGAAGTGATGCTTGGGGTATTGATGCACTTATTCCTGATCATTTGCTTTATTATTTTATTTTACTTGTTAGTGAGAAAATTCATGTAACTCCAGAAAACCGTGATTAATCCATGCAGATGATGGAAAATAGAGTTCACAATTAAGGATGAACGTTAATATAACGTCGATAGGTATTATTATTATAAATTTTCTGAGTCTGGAAACTTCTGGAAATAAAAAGTGGATTAATTGAGCTGAGTGGGCTGAAGATTAATAAGCTGAGTGAGCTAAAGATTAATAAGCTGAGTGGGCTAAAGATTCATAAAGCTGAGTGGGCTAAAAATTTATACTACTTATATCAGTCTCTTGCAGCTTACTTATGGAAGTTTTCTACAAACCAGGACGAAAATTGTCAAGGGGTGAAATGATATTTTCTGTTCTTTGGGAGAGGCCAGGGGTGCGGGGCGCGTAGCCCCGCAAAAGCTGACGATGACCGTCGCACCAGTGGAGCCGATTTTGCCGTAAAATGAAGCAACCGAAAACGGGGAACAGGATTTTTTATCCTGTTCCCCGTTTTCGGCGGCGTAGTGGCACGGCAAAAATCCAAGCTGTCAATGGTTTAAGGGTGGAGATTTTCATTAGAAAATACTACCCGTCCATTGACGGCTTAGATAGGCGGAGCGGTCAAAAGAACATTTTGTTGTTCTGAGTAGATTAAAATGGTATAATTAAAAAAATGATTGTTCTGTTGAGAAACAGAAGCTAATTTGCATACCGTAGGATTGTTTATATTTTGCTTAGTACGCTTTTGGAGTATATGAGTTACTTCTTCAGTCATAGTTTGTTTTCAACAACCCGTGGGATATCTTCCACGGGGTTTTCTTTTTGTAACTTCTTTATAAATTCGATTGACATAAGTATGATTTCGTACTATCATAAAACGTACGAAATCATACTTGGAGGTGTAGTGATGAACCAAAAGAGATTTGACGAGATCCATCGGATTAATTATTTGACTTCTGAAACGCAAGCCCTGTATCATCAGTCATCCTTAAAACTTGGCATTACAGACAGTGTTTCTATTGTCTTGTACACGATTTACGATACAGGAGAGAATTGTTTGCTCAGCGATATTTATAAGAAATCAGGAATCAGCAAACAGACGGTAAACTCGGCTATTCGTGGCTTGGAGTCTGATGGCATTCTATATTTAGAACAGTACACAGGCAGAGCAAAGAAAATTATCCTAACAGAAAAGGGAAAGGACTATGTGAACAGCACCGTGGCAAAGCTCTATCAAGCGGAAGTACAGGCTTTTGACTCATGGTCAACAGAAGAAATTAACACATACATCCGCCTGATGGAAAAATATGCGGATTGTTTCCGTAAGCAAATTGGCGCTTTATCAGAAAGGGACTTATGACGATACGGCTTTCAGATCATTTTACCTATGGTAAACTAATAAAATTCACACTCCCGCCCATTTCGATGATGATTTTTCACATCAATCTACAGCGTGGTGGACGGGTTTTTTGTTTCTAATTTTGCAGGCAAGGTGGCATTTTCCGCAGTCAATCTTGTTATGCCATTTTTGATGATTGTAGCAACCGTTGGCTTTATGTTTGGCACCGGAGGAACCGCCATTGTTGCCCACACCTTTGGTGTCGGTAATAAGGAAAAGGCAAACAGATATTTTTCTCTGTTTGTGTATGTGGCGTTTGTTCTGGGGGTTATATTCGCTGCATTGGGATTTGCATTGATTCGTCCGATTTCCACACTGCTTGGCGCTAAAGGCGAGCTTCTTGAAAATTGTATTATTTACGGACGAATCATTCTTACAACATTGCCGTTTTTTGTGTTGCAGCTTCTATTTCAGAGCTTTTTTGTAGCAGCGGAAAAGCCTCATCTTGGCCTTTTGGTGATGGGCGTATCCGGAGTTACCAATATGGTGTTAGATGCGGTTTTAGTGATTCTTCTGCCACAGAAATATAAGCTGGCAGGCGCAGCGATTGCCACCGCCCTTAGCCAGTTTATCGGGGGTGTGATTCCTCTCATCTATTTTTCTCGAAAAAACAGCAGTATTCTTCGTCTTGGTAAAACCAGCTTTGATGGCAAGGCAATTTTAAAGGCTTGTACCAACGAGTCATCTGAATTTATGAGCAATATTTCCATGAGCATCGTGGGAATGCTCTATAACCTACAGCTTCTGAAATTTGCCAGAGAAAACGGCATAGCGGCCTACGGTGTCATGATGTATGTCAGCATGATTTTCTCGGCTACTTTTATAGGCTACTCTATCGGCGTAGCCCCTGTAATTGCTTATCACAATGGCGCAGGCAATCATGATGAACTCAAGGGACTTTTGAAAAAGAGCATTCATCTGCTTGGTGTCAGCGGAATTGTTATGGTGACTGCCGCACAACTGCTTGCTGCGCTGTTAGCGCAAATATTCGTGGGATACGACAAAGAGCTGATGGATTTGACGGTTTCCGGGTTCCGTATTTTTGCCATTGCATTTCCCTTTATGGGTTTTGCCATTTTCGGTTCAGGTTTTTTTACCGCTCTCAACGATGGATTAACCTCCGCTTTGATTTCTTTTTTGCGCACATTGGTGTTCCAGGTTAGCGCCGTTTTGCTTCTCCCAATGATTTGGGGAATTGATGGCATTTGGGTTTCCATTGTGGTGGCCGAAATGATGGCGGTTGCGTTTACGGCAGTATTCATTATTATAAAGCGCAAAAGACTCAGTTCCAAAATCTAGTGATGAAAGTAAGTGTAACATCACTACATAAAGTTATAATTCTCTAATTATGTAATGATGTTACGGCAAAAACAATGGTAATTATAAATCTTACTCTTAATAACTTATCGGAACTCCCTGCTCTCTCATACCTTTTTGATAGTTATAGCAATGATTACGAATATACCACAAGAGGAATTTTTCGTAGAAAAATTCCTCCAGCCTGCCCTATTTGCAGTGCTCCTATGGTTCATAACGGCTATAATCTATACATCAAAAAAGGTCTTGGAAAAATCAGCATTGGTCGATACAAATGCCAAAATTGTGGTAGTACAGACGAAGAAGATCATAGTTTTTGGGAAGGTCTGAAAACTTTACTTTTTGATTCATTTAATAATTTTTTCCAGGTGCTCAGATACCATAAAGTTTCTTATGATGGAATTTCTGATATAATGAGCTTCATATTTCCAAGATCAAGAAGCACTATTTTTAGAACATTCAACAAAGAAATGGAACAGGAAAATGTTCCAATTTTAGAAAATGTACATATGGTGCACTATGACGAACAGCATCCAAAAGAGGGACGTTGTCAGAAATACCGTTTAACATTACTGGATGCAAAAACTCAAAGAACAATAGCAGATGAACTTTTTGAGGATAAAAGTTCAGAAACCATCAAAACGTTTCTACGAAAAAATCTAGATACATCAGAACCTGTGTTTATTGTTACGGATTTTGATAAGAGATACCCAGATATTTTAAAGGAAGTTTTTGGGGATAAGTTAGTGCATCAATACTGTTTGATGCACTTAAACAAGCTTATAGTTAGCGATTTTCCGAAGAAAACAACAATTGAACAGGAACTATTAAAATACAGGTTATTGAATATATTTTACAATCGTGAAAATGAGATTAAATTCCTGGAAAAAATTCTATCTGAAGAACTTAACGTAATTATGAATGAAGAAAAGCATCAAGAATGGAGTATAAAGGCAAAAAAGGAATTTAACCGATTTAGATATAAATTGAAGCTAGAAA
>NZ_LMVP01000144.1 GCF_002287235.1 Methanosarcina spelaei | reverse complement strand
TGTGGACATACCCTAGAGGATGTTGAAGTTGAAGCTTATGAGAAAAGACAGGTTTTTGACATTCCGCCTGTAAATCTTATTGTTACAGAACATCGAAGTCAGATTAAGATCTGTCCTTGCTGTGGAAAATTAAATAAAGCTGAATTTCCAGAATCAGTAAATTCTCCAGTTCAATATAGCCGTAATATCTTAGCTTCAGCAATTTACTTTAAAAATCACCATTTCATTCCTTACGAAAGGATTTCGGAATTGTTTAATGATGTAATGGGGATAAAAATTTGTTCTGCTACCATTATTAAAGCAGAAAGAGAATGTTTCCAGAATCTTGAAGAATTTGAAAACCTAATTCGAGAAAAGGTAATAGCTTCTCCTGTTATCCATTGTGATGAAACTGGAATGAAAGTTCAAGGAAAAAGACATTGGCTTCATGTAGCTTCTACTGACAAATACACCTGTTATTTTACTCATGCAAAAAGAGGATCCGAAGCTATTGATGCTATGGGAATTCTTCCAGAGTTTAAAGGGGTAGCAGTTCACGATGGATGGAAACCTTACAACAGTTATAATTGTGATCATGCTCTTTGCAATGTTCATCTCCAGAGAGAACTTACTGGAATTGAAGAGAATTATAAACAGCAATGGGCTAAAGATATGAGTGAGCTGTTATCTGAAATGAAAAAGTATACTGATGAGTGCAAAGAGCAGGTCAAAGATCTGGATTTTGAACAAGTTAAGGCATTAGAAAAAAGGTTCAATGCTGTAGTCGCGAAAGGAATTGAAGAAAATCCACCTTCTTTAAATCCTGAAAGACAAGGAAAACGTGGTAAGAATCCAAAAACCAAAGCAAGGAATCTGCTTGATAGGTTTATAGAACACAAAGACAAGATTCTGAGATTCCTGACAGACTTGAAAGTTCCGTTTGAGAATAATCAAGCAGAAAGAGATGTCAGGATGATGAAGCTACAACAGAAAACATCAGGAACTTTCAGAACTACACGGGGAGCGGAAGCTTTCTGCAGAATTAGAGCATATATTTCCACAATAAGAAAGAATGGTTTACCTGTTTTAGAGGGTATTCTCGCGGCGCTCAAAGGAGCGCCGCTAACTATACCCTGAATAGTTACTTCAATTCTTTATTCACTTTTTCGGTCAGCTGGGTCTCTTCATCATCCCAAAATAGACCAAATAGGAACTAAACCAAGTCGGAGAAGGAAAAAAATCCGTAACTGGTGAGAATGAATAGATCTCATAAAATAATTATGGGTTTATTCTATGGTTTTGTTTTTTCAGCGCTTTCTTTTTGCCACCTGTAGTGGATTCCACGTTTTGAAAACCAGTTTTCTGGACCGTATTTGCCAATTAAGTCCAGGTGATAGTCTAAACTCGGATGAACGGACCTCAAATAATCAAGTTTAGTACAGCTACAGCGATCGCTGCACTCCCAGCATCCGAGGTATCCTTTACCTTGCACGCAAGTTCCTGATCTCGCAGACAGGCTTTCCACCTCCTTCTCTGCAAGGAATAGAGCACTTTAATGATTCGATTTCCTTAAGTACCTTGATAAACACCGGATAATCTTCAAAGGCAGGATTTTTTTCAGTTTTAAGCTTTGCATACTCATCAAACTGAAGATAGGAAAGCTTTTCTTCAAGCTTATGAGCAAGATTAAACAGATCCTTGTTAGAAGGGATGCAATCGATACAACATAACCCGCACCAGGCTGTGAACTTTTCATTCATCTTCTTACCTCAAGAAGCACCTGTTAAGCTCAAATATGCTATCAAATATATTTTACAAGCATTCCTCTTTATAATAAAATTTCATAAATTAATAGTTTTCAAATGAGGATCAAAGTCTTGTAAATATTTAAAGTACATATTATTAATAAGTTCGACTTTTATAGATCAACAGATTGATAAAGTGGAATAGCTTCAATTGAGTTCAGCGATACCAAATAATTAGCCTGAGAAAATTAGTGTTCAGGTACTATCCTTAAACTTCTTTTGGTTAGCTGTAGAGGAAATGATTTGTAATGTCAAGCAAGACAACATTTGAAATAGAAGACAAGTGTCTTCCCCCTTTCTTCGTAAAGCAGAAAATTTCCATTGAAAAAGGAGATGGAGTTTACGTATGGGACGAAGAAGGAAAGATGTATATTGATTTCACGGCAGGTTGGGGTGTAACATGTATCGGTCATGCAAACCCGGTCATCACTGAAGCTTTGATTGACCAGGGAAGAAAGATAATTCAAAACCCCAATTCGGGACTTACATATTCTCCTGCACGTGCACGTCTACTTTCCTTACTCGCAGAAATTCTGCCTTCCAATCTTACAAGAGTATTCTTTACGAACAGCGGAGCTGAAGCAAATGATGCTGCCATTAAACTGGCTCGAAAGGTGACAGGAAGGCCTGACATAATTTCTACATATCAAAGCTTTCATGGGCGTACGATCAGTACAACATCTGCCACAGGTCAACCCAAGCATAGGGATAGGTATAGTCCTCTGATGCCTAATTACCGGTTCGTTCCTTATGATGACCTGGAGGCTATGAAACATTATCTGGATGAGAATGTTGCTGCAGTAATTCTTGAACCTATTCAGGGAGAAGGCGGAGTTCACATACCTTCAGAAGGATACCTGAAAGAGGTAAGCAACCTGTGTAAGAAGAACGGAAGTTTGCTGATCGTTGATGAAATTCAAACCGGATTTTTCAGAACAGGGCCAGCTTTTGTTACAGGTTCCTGCGGTGTGAGAACAGACTTTATGACAATGGCAAAAGGAATTGCAGGTGGTTTCCCGTTTGGTGCTTTCGCCTTGTCTGAGACTGTTGCAAAGAAGCTTGAGATCGGCGACCATGGTGGTACATATTGTGGTAATCCTCTTGGTTGTGCCGTTTCCTACGCAGTGATAAAATACCTGATAGATAACAATATTTCCAAAAATGTAGAAGAAATGGGTTGTCTTGCCCTGAAAAGAATGAGCTTATGGCCGAAAATTTATAGGAATATAGTTACCGACATACGTGGAAAAGGACTCCTTATTATGGTCGAATTCCAGAGTGAAGATATCGCTACAAATGTCAAAAATAAGTGTTTGTCAAGAGGGTTGTTTGTCACTCAAACTCAAGGTAATGGAATCAGGATATTTCCCGCGCTAAACATCAAGAAGGAGGAATTGGAGGAAGGACTTCTAATTATCGAGGATGTGGTAAAGGAAATTAGCCTTACTTTCTAAACGCTTACTTTCTAAATGCCCCACTACAGCTGTCTAAGCTAACTCAGTATGAAAAATGGCAGGAATATGCACTAAACCGGATGGATTCGGGATTTAAAGTGGGCATTAAGAAAACCAATGCAAGTTCAATCAATATGGGTTCAAACGATATAGGTTCGACCGATATAGGTTCAACCCAATATAGGTTCTCGGGGCTTGTGTCAAAAGTCCTGAAACCATCCAGAGGTCTTAAGATCTATCCAGTTAGGGATAAAGATAAAAAGCTCATTACCATCGATTACTGGCTTTTTTTAATCCCTTAATCAGTTCATCGACATTGCCGACTAATTCCAGTCCAGCGTTTTTTCCAGTTCCGGAATAAATGAGCTTCGTGTCAGAGCCAGTTTTCCTCAGTAGAGTTATATTGATACTGGAGTGTAGAGATTCGTTAACCTTCGCTGTCATCTCTCCCAGTTTTGGTGCAGGGAGCTCGACGCCTTCCGACCTGTCCGCATTGATGTCAAGACAGTATTTCTTGTTTTCCAGTCGGATACGAATGTTATTGTCGGTAACATCGAGACCAATGACCTTTGCCCCTGAATATGTCGTAAATTTGTACAATTTATTGTCATATAAAAAGCCGAAGATGTAACCTGTGAAATAATTGCCGAGCCAGGGTATCTTTGCAATCGAGCCTGAAAGTGATATACCGTTACGATCAAAATGGTTAGTCTGCATCCATATCCAGGAGGAAGGCATTGAAACGCCCCAATCCTTCTCTATATAGCCCCTTCCACCGTTGAGATCTTTCCTTATGCCGTTAACCTCAATGAATCCTTCAACAGCGTGATCCATGCTCAATATGCCGTGATAGCATTCCATGCCCGGCACGAATGCATACCAGCCCATTACCCCGGGTGACAGCACTTTCACGGGCCAGGGATAGGTGTCCTTGAAGCTAATCCGGGCAATGATCCGATCTCTGCCTTGCTTAAGGTTGAGATTCATCTCACTAGTGCTGAAAAAAGATTCACCAATAGTAAGCTCAAACTTTTTATCTCCGGCCTTCATGTCATCGAGCGAATACCTGAAATAATTCATTTGCTGCGCTCTTGCGTCCAGAAACATGATAAAAGCATGTGATTTTAATGGATCCCTGGCTATGGAGACGCCAGGAATAACAGCATAAGCTCTCTTCTCACTGTAATCCACCATCTTAAAATACCAGCCCTCGAAAAAATCTTTATTTTTTCTCCGACCGTGGAAGATTTCCGGCTTCCAGATATCGAGCATCATATATGATTAGAGGACTATCATTTAGAACTTTATGGATAATCCATGCTTTCGGCTGCCTGAAAAGCAAGATTTACGGGTGGAGTCTGGTTTAGGAGATGGTTTAATTTTTGATAATCCATTTTTATCCGATTGATGTTTTAAAACACCTGAATGTTAGCATTTCC
>NZ_LMVP01000143.1 GCF_002287235.1 Methanosarcina spelaei | reverse complement strand
GCAGCAGTTCAAAGAATGCTCTATTACCTAATCAGGATTATCAACCATTTTAAGAGTTGTTCCTGGATGACCTTCTTGACCTCCAGGGTTCTTTTCGCTCTTTTTACGGAGACTCTTGGGATTAGGTTTTCCTTTGACAAAAAAATCAGTAGAAGGAGGTTTACTGCTGTTTCTGCTATTTTGATTTAAGCGAGATTCTAAAACTTGCAATTTTTCACTAAGCTGTTTTATTTGAGATTCAAGACTCTCAATGTAAGTTGCAATAACTTCAGGGTTTGAAGTACACAGAGCAAGAATCTCTTCACGTTTCATCAAAGATAGAAATAACTCATTGTAAATCCAATTTTTCCTCGAAAAGAGGAAAAATTGTGTAGCCCTAAAAAGGCTACCTGAATAGTAACATTTATTTTTCAGTTCAATCGCATAAGTCCTAAATAACATAAATACTCATTTAAATAAAGTGATTAAAACTATGTCGAAAGTTAATTTTAATTCCAAGGCTTTTACATATGCAGACAATGCATTGGTTCAAAAGTCAGCCTTTGAGGTTCTCTTGAACTTATTATCAATTCAACCTGAAGAAGATGTACTTGATATAGGCTGTGGACCAGGTCATATCACAAAAAAAATTGCACAAATCACAACAGGAACCGTACAGGGCATCGATGTTTCTCAAGGTATGATAGAGCAAGCAGTAAGCTCCAGTAAAGAGCTTCCCAACTTAAAGTATTCTGTCATGGATGCTGAAAGTTTTGAGCTAAATACAAAATATGATGTCATTGTGTGTAACTCGTGTTTTCAATGGTTTCAAAAACCAGAACAAGTATTGATGCGTTGTTTTAATGTGCTTAAGGAAGGAGGTAGAATAGGAGTACAGGCTCCAGCTACTCAATCTTATTGCCCTAACTTTATTTCAGCAATAGAAAAAATCCGTATGCATCCATATACACGAGAGGTATTTAGTCACTTTAAAAGCCCGTGGCTTTTCTTTGACAGCAAGGAAGAATATGAGAGGCTTTTTATGAATTACGGGTTTGATATAATTTATAGTGAACTTCGGGAAGAATCAAATCTCTTTTCCGTTGAACAAGCGTATAAAATATATCAATCAGGAGCTGAAAACGGTTACTTAAACCAGTCTTTTTACACAGTTACTTTGACAGACGATTATATCAGTGTTTTTCGTAAACTAGTTAAAGAAGCTATTAAAGAACAGGCAGATAGTTCAGGAATGGTTAACTTAAAGTTTGAAAGAATATATTTAATTGCTAAAAAACAATGAATTTCCAGCCTTCTGTGCATGCTTATGCGACTGGATCATATCCCTAAATCCTACATTCGGCAGCAAGCACATTCTAACACTTAAATATTCTTCATCATTAGTTTTTGTAGTTTCAGTTAAAAATCAGTATCATGAGGACTAGATATCTATTCATTTGTATTCGGTTAAGGATTTTGAGCTGCTGATCTCGATTTCGACGGAAAAACTCAAACCCAAATGTTTAGTGTTTAAATTGAAATCGATATCAGATTCCAGTTTTGCATTTGATGAATAATTTAACAAATTTTATGAAAATCAATGCAATTGATAACGATTTTTCCTTAACCGATGACCAATGGATATCTATTCTGATTTGTCGTTTCTCTCCTTTTGTTACAAATATATATTAATAATGTTATGGTTAACATTTAGTAATTTTTAATTTAAATTTAATTTAAATAGTTCTGAAAAAAACGATATCAATAGAAAAATTGAATGAATTTTTATGTCGACCTGCCGAAAGCAGGCTAAATTATTGAACTGAAATTTTGAACGTTAATAAGTCCTTTAAACTTCGCATTTTGAACGTTAACAATTTCTTTAAACTCTACATGTGATCAATTATTTTTTTCGGTCACTAACGGAGTTTTCCTGAACTATTTCTATTTCCAGAGTCAATTTCTTATGAACCTTACAAGAGATATTATAATTGTGTCTTTACTCAATCTCCAAACTTGTGAGGAATCTATTTCTGGAGCTATTTCGATCCCCAAACAATGATAAGATTTACACAATGAGCGTATCCTAAAACTCAAAATTGCGTTTCTGAATCCATATTCTTGATAGTTAGTCAAGCTTCAGATTATAGAAAATAATTCTGAAACTCTACTGATTTTTGAAAATAAGTTGGTTTTGGAATAAGCTCAATATTAAAATAAGTCAATAACTCAAGGACATAACCAATTTCCATTTGTATTCGGTTAAGGATTTTGAGCTGCTGATCTCGATTTCGACGGAAAAACTCAAACCCAAATGTTTAGTGTTTAAATTGAAATCGATATCAGATTCCAGTTTTGCATTTGATGAATAATTTAATAAATTTTATGAAAATCAATGCAATTGATAACGATTTTTCCTTAACCGATGACCAATGAACCAATTTCTAAATTATAAATCCTACTTTCGGCAGGTCGACATAAGGAATTTGAATATTTTTCTTGATATCGTTTTTCAACATTTGATAAATACATATTAGAGTTAAAGCTGGTTAACGTGTGGCTCAACTCCAACGACACATATAAACACTGAATCATTTTTCCATCAAAGTTTAGCATGAAAGATTATGTTTGGATCATATGTAAACCTAATAACTACTTACAACAAGGGAGCAGTAGTTCAAAATCGCCATCAATAAAATTATAGAAAATGAAATGTCGACCTGCCGAATATAGGATAAATAATTTATTGAAACTTTTTTGACGTACAAGCATTTTCCTCATAAAATGATTTCGTATCAAGAAAAGCAGCATGCTTCGTTTGGAATTTTAATTAGGACACATTACCGTTTAACAGAACTCGGATTAAACATGCAAAGTTTTTATAAGATGTTTATCTTATATGACCTAAGAAGAAACCTGAGGACGAGAGTTTGGACGATATAAAAGAAATGCTAGCAAAGAATAAATTTATTTCGGAGTTATTGGAGAAAAAGGGTGACTATAAGTCTATCGCAGAAGTTGTAACAAAAGTTAGAAGTTGCTTTGATAAACCTTTGAGAGTTTTGCCAGTTTATGATCCGGAAAAAGAAGGATCTCTTGTAGATTTTATAGTGCCTCACGGGTTAAAAGAACTCGAAAGATACTGGCTTCAAGAACCCTACACTTTTGTGTCGATCCTGGAAGACCGTAGATCGACATATTACAGGCTTGTTGAGCCTTCTCTTTCTAAATTTGAAAAAGAGCTCATCGAAAGAATTTATGAAGATTTTCAGGACATCCTGGTTCTTGGTTCTACGCATTCTACGTCCGAAAAGGATGAGTTTCTTGTAGATAGAGCTCTCTTTCTTCTTGAGCGTTATAAAGCTGACATTCCGAAGGCCTCAATTTTAAAAATTATGTATTATCTTAGAAGAAATCTGCTGGGCTACGAGAAAATCAATTCTCTCCTTTATGATCCTTATATAGAAGATATTTCATGTGATGGAGTGGGAATCCCTCTCTATGTTTATCATAGCAGATATCTCAATATTGAATGTAATATTGCTTTTGAAGAAGAGGAACTTGATGCTCTTGTAATCAAGATGTGTCAGTTGAACAATAAACACGTTTCTATAAGCCAGCCAATCGTGGATGCGACAATTCAGGACGGTTCAAGACTTCAGGCTGTTTTAGGAAGAGAGATTACTCCTAGAGGCAGTTCTTTTACTATCCGCAAGTTCAGGAAAGACCCAATGACTCCTATAGACCTCCTTAGCTATAAAACGTGCGACCTTGACATGTTAGTGTATTTCTGGCTGGCTATCGAAAATGGCTATAATATGCTTTTTGCAGGTGGAACAGCGTCAGGAAAAACATCTATACTGAACGCTACATCCCTGTTCATGCCTTCTACAACGAAGATAGTCTCTATCGAAGATACAAGGGAACTCTTACTCTACCATAATAACTGGGTTTCCGGGGTTGCAAGGGAGGGTTTTGCTGCAGATTCTTCGGGAGAAATTACAATGTATGATCTTTTGAGAGCTGCTCTCAGACAGCGCCCGGACTATATTATTGTAGGTGAAGTGAGAGGTAGTGAAGCTCTCACTCTTTTCCAGGCAATGTCAACAGGACATGCAACAAGCTCAACAATGCATGCAGGAGATGTACAGACCGTTGTAAACAGGCTCACTCACGAGCCAATAAACGTGCCTCACGTTATGTTGCAATCTCTAAATGTGCTCTGTATTCAGGAACAAGTGTACATAGAAGAAAAAAGAGTTAGGCGAACCCGAAGTCTTGTCGAAGTCCTGAATGTCGATCCTGAAACAGGAGATTTAGGCATAAATGAGCTTTTCAACTGGGATCCTCAGGAGGACTGCTTCGTTAAGGTAGGAGATTCTCATGTTCTACAGGAAATTATGACTGTAAGAGGATGGGATACCAGTCAGTTAGGAAACGAGATGGGGAACCGAAGAAAAGTTCTGGCTTATATGTACGAAAAAAGCATAAGAAACTATATTCAGGTGTCCATTGTAGTTCAGGCATACCAGATTCATCCAAAGATGGTTATGGAAGCTATAGAAAATGATACTCTGGAGAGTATGATACAGAATATGGCTTTTTAAGAGCAAACCTTTTGATAAAATGTTTGATCAAAATTGAGACAACATTTAAGTTTGAGGAACTTATCCCCAAACTCTATCGATATGATCACAACCCTTTTCAAAAAACTGCTTGACCGCAAGCCTTTTCAAAAAAGGCTTGAGCGAAAACC
>NZ_LMVP01000142.1 GCF_002287235.1 Methanosarcina spelaei | reverse complement strand
AAATTCTTGATCGAGAAATCTCTCAAAGTGCTGCATTCAGACTTCAGATCTGTCTGAAACTCATAAAGAGTATTGATGATGAGATCGAAGCTTTAGAGAAAGAAATTTTCAATTATGCTTATAAAAAGCATAAGCGAGAAATGGAGATTTTAATGTCAGTTCCAGGTATAGGAGAACTTGGTGCGGCAATTTTACTTGCTGAAATAGGCAATTTCAAGGATTTTTCTTCTGGAGATAAGCTTGCTTCCTGGCTTGGTCTGGTTCCTAATGTGTATCAATCTGCAGATAAATACCACAACGGAAGAATCACAAAGAGAGGATCAAAGGGAGCAAGATGGATTCTTACGCAGATTTCTCAAGCAGCGGCAAGAAAGAATAACAGTAAGTTAAAAGAGTTTTTTAACAGGAAAAAGAAGTCAATTGGGCATTCCAAGGCAATTATTGCCTTGGCAAGGAAAATTGCAACGATAATATGGCATCTTATCGTAAACGATGAGATATACGAAGATGGAACTGGATATCAAAAAGGAGAAATTCAAAAGAGGAAGATTGTTGAGACAGAAATATTCTCAGTTGATGAACGAATAAAAATAATTAGTGAAATATTTGCGATAATGGAAAAAGAAGGTGAAGAGAGCACGTGAGGAAGATATCCTCATGTACTTTCATGCTAAATAAAGCAGTGTACCAGAAAACGTATATGAAATTCTTCGAATAACATGCACAAATCAATGAAAGTACTTTACCCCCTCTTTTTCAAAATAGGAAGATTGTCGAGACTGAGATATTCTCGGTTGATGAACGAATAAAAATAATTAGTGAAATATTTGCGATAATGGAAAAAGAAGGTGAAGAGAACACGTGAGGAAGATATCCTCATCTACTTTCATGCTAAATAAGGCTGTGTACGGAATTTTCTGTAAATTCAGAGTCAAATTTTGTATACTGATTATAATTCAGTTTTCTTAATGTTGAATTCTCCAACTACATACTTATTAAGATTTATGATTGTACAGAAAAATTGGCACACTATCAGTTCACCCTAATTCTCAAATTATGCATTTAACTTTCCTCTGCTAGCAATTTTTCCAGTAAGAGCAATGGACAGCAGGGACATAAGTGTAAGAATTAACACCAGAAAATTGGCAAGTTCATCATTGCCTGCCTGAAAAGCACTGTATATTGAGATAGACATTGTGTTTGTTTTTCCTGGAATATTCCCTGCCAGCATAAGGGTTGCTCCGAATTCTCCTACAGCTCTTGCAAAACTGAGTACCAACCCTGCCAGTATGCCCCTTTTTGCAAGGGGCAAGGTTATCAGAAGAGCAGTTTCAATTTCACTCCTTCCAAGAACATAGGCTGCATATTCAAGCTCTTTATCTACGGATTCAATGGCTGCTTGTGCAGTTCTTACCATAAGTGGGAGAGAAACCGTATAAGCAGCAATAACTCCAGCCTGCCAGGTAAATAGGATTCCAGTGCCTGTGATACTGTAGATAAATTGTCCAATAATTCCGTTTTTCCCCACTATAATTACCAGAAAATAACCAATTACCGTAGGTGGAAGTATCAGAGGAAGTGTTATCAACAGCTCCACAAGCTCTTTTCCCCGGAAATTATGCCTTGCAAATATATAAGCCAGGAATACCCCGCTGCACAGTACGAGACAGGAAGAGATGGCAGCTATCCGGAATGTAATCGATATCGGAAACCATATCTGGTCAAGCATTGGAGTCATATTTTATTCCGTTATTTATTCAGTTACTTATTCCGTTATTTATTCCGTTATTTATTCAGTTACTTATTCCGTTATTTATTCAGTTATTATTCTGTTACTTATTCCGTTATTTATTCAGTTATTATTCTGTTACTTATTCCGTTATTTATTCAGTTATTATTCTGTTACTTATTCCGTTATTTGGTTACTGCTGTGAATCCGTATTTTTCCAGCGTTTCCTGACCTTCTTCTCCTGTAACGAAATCAATGAATTCCTGTGCGTCTTTTTTATTTTCGGAAGACGAAACTATGGCTATCGGGTAGTTTACAGGAGTACTAACAGATACATTTGTAACGATTTTGATGGATCCGGGATCAGCAGTCAATGTGTCACTCATATATACAAAACCTGCGTCAACTTCTCCTCTTTCCACGTATGTGAGTGCCTGTTTGACGTCTTCAGCAAGTACCGCCTTACTTTCTATCTGATTCCACAAACCAGCTTCAGTCATTGCGGTACGTGTATAATTTCCAACAGGGACTGTATCTGGATTTCCAATGCCGATTTTCTTAACTTCAGGATTAGTAAGGTCTTTCACGTCAGTGATATTGAGGGTGCTGTTTGCAGGGACAATAAGTACAAGTGAATTCCTGGCAAAATTCTCTCTTGAACTGTTGTCTACAAAATTCTCATTGGCAAGGGTGTCCATGTTTTTCTGGTCAGCTGAAGCAAAAACATCTGCGGGAGCTCCTCCCTCAATCTGCTTACGCAGGTTACCTGAACTTCCAAAGTTGAGATTCACATCTATGTCAGGATTTTCGGTTTCAAACTTTGATTCCATATCTGTAAAGGCCTCAGTAAGGCTGGCAGCTGCAGATACTGTTATAGTATCAGAATCCTGCTGAGAAACTGAGGTTTCATTTGCGACTGGGGTACCCGTTTCATTTGCGACTGGAGTGCCCGTTTCGTTTGTAGCTTTGTTTCCATTATCAGTACATCCTATAGCAAGGAACACACCTAAAATTACTAACAGAACTATCAGTTCTTTTCTCACAATTTCACCTACACAAAATATTTTTGCAATTAATCACTTAATTGAGTTCAGCATTGATAACAATAAAAACTTCAGCAGTACAAATTGCTTCTTTATTTTTTCCGTATCTTTATCCTCTAACAGCAATATTATAATTTTGTATAAATTGTGTTAGTCAGAGAACAACAGAGATGTAAACAAGCCGTTATGTCCTATAAAACATAACGTTTTTCTTTTTTACTTTTATAGTATAAGAAGATTCCCGGTGCTGGTCTCGAAGAGGAGTTTAATGTAGGTTTAAGGTAGGTTAAATTTGGTTTAAGGTTATTTAAGATCAGTCTAAGGTAGTTTAAATTCGGTTAAAGGTTATTTAAGATCAGTTTAAGGTAGGTTGAATTCGGTTTAATTTTGTTTAAAGTTGTTTAAGGTTGTTTGGTAGTGGGCATGAGTTATTGAAAACCACAAGCAAGAGAATCTTTCTATATTTCTCTCAAATAAGGAGGATTTACTCTCTTTTTAGGAATTGATCAATAACTCAAGTACACGACCGGTTGTTTAAGGTCGGTTTAATGTCAGACAGGATTCTTCAATATATTAATTTATATTAGAATTTCAAGAAAACAAAACAGTAAAAAAGTAGGGTAAAATTTAAAAAAGGTTAGACTCTATTTCCTGAAGTAAGCCTTCTGGATTCCGAATAAACTTTTGTGAACTCCGCTCCAAGTGTAATCATAATTGAGGAATAGTAAGATAGAAGAAACAGTCCTATAATGGACCCTATTGCTCCGTATAAACTTGTAGGGCTACTGTATGCAAAAAAGAGCACAACAATGTATTTTCCTATTGTTACAAGAATTGTTGTTATGAGAGCTCCTACAAAAACGGATTTGATATCAAGACTCTTATCTGGAAGTACCTTATACACAAGTGTGAAAAAAATCACAAGAATAAGGAAGCTAGCTATCGAACCTGCATAATCAGTAATCACAGGTGAAAACGGTAGAAACTGATGGAATAATTTTGAAGCCGCATAAAGAAATCCTTCAATAAATATGCTCAGTACAAGCAGCCCTCCAAACAAAATAACAATAACAAAAGAAACCACTGCGTCTTTTATAAAGTCTTTGATATTATTAGTCTCATCAGGCTTGATACCCCACGCCTGCTCAAGGAAGTTCTTTAATTGCCTGAAAATATTACTTGCACTCCAGAGTAGTAGAACAACACCAATTAATGCACTTATTGACAGAGAATTAAGGTCAGGAATGCGTTCGAAAAGTAAAATTATCATATTTATGACTACTTCATCTATAACTCCTTCTAAGTAATTAATTATGGTCTCCTGAAGACTTTCTGATTTTAAAAAAATACTGCCTATAGATACCGAAAATAACAGTAAGGAAGGTAAGCTCAATATAAAATAAAACGCCAGTGCAGCACTGTGTGTTAGCGCGTTATCTTCCAACCATTTATTTATCGTTCTGGCAATGAGATTTCTTACGTACTCCTTTCTTATGTACTCCCTTCTTACGTACCCCCAGCTCATATTTTCCCCCAATACATAATACATATCACTTTTATTAAAAAGTTCTTATTAAATTTTTTAAATATTTACTCTTTTTAAAGATCTACTCTTTTTAAAGATCTACTCTTTCTGCGAAGGATAGAGTATAAAAGAAAAATTGAGGGAATAGTGAAGAGAAAAATAGAATCAAAATAAATAGTTAGTGAGCCAATTATCAAGGGTTCAATAATTCCGAATAATTGCAGTCAATTCTATACGATATTTTGCTGTTGGCTCTACGATGATTTTTGGCTTTTCGCTATATAGGCAGTATGCCACTTTTTTTGTAAAATTAGAAACCTTATAAAGTTTGTGGTTTGAAAATCTCTGGCAAGAGAACTGAATTTTATTCAGTATACAAAAATTTGACTTTGAATTTACAGGACTTTCAGCACACTGCCTTTTATACTTTTATACAATTTAATAATCATACTTAATTTATTAGGGTCCTCTTAAATTCACCATCAAACTGAAGATTATTTCTCTTTTATTCCATT
>NZ_LMVP01000141.1 GCF_002287235.1 Methanosarcina spelaei | reverse complement strand
CATGTGGGCTGCCAATAATGCCACCACACTGGATTTTTACGGTTAATGTGTGGACTTATGAAATTAAAGGAGAATATGAAATCCTTACAGTTATTGATAACGACAATGAAGTAATCCCTGAACCTTATTTTGGCCACAAAGGTCAAAAATATGTGAGAAAAGATGATGCAATCGTTCTTAATAATGAGTACATTGGTCAAAACACACCTATAACTTTTAATTTTAGTGGATGCGCAGCTACAATAGTAGGACCAGGCCCAAAGGGTGTTGGGGATAAATTGGGAAAAAGCACCGAAGAATCAATAGGATACGAATATCTTGTATCAAAATAAGGAGGAAGCAAATGAAAACTGGGATTCTAATTTTAGGGTTGCTTTTACTGTCACTTATTGACATTGTTTCTGCATCTTCTCCCTATGGCTCAATAGATGTATACTATAATGACAAAATACTGCCTGGAGACGAAATAGCAAAACCAGTCCTGAAAATTGGTGAACCTTTCAAGGTAAAGATCGTCATGACACTAAATCAAACATCAAGATTATTTATTGAAATTGACAGTATTGGGTCTGATTCTCCTTATGAAGTAATTGAAGGCCCTTCTAAATTTGCTGAAAAGAAACACTTTGAATCCTTAGATCCGGGAGTATATACTTTTGAATGGGTTTTAAAGCCTACAAAAGAATCGGCAGATTGGTCTATGCCTTTGAATTTCTGGTACCAAATACATGAAAAAGGAGAAGATGAGCCTGCTGCAAGAGGAGAATTCACAGTTGCATACCCTCATATCTCCAACGAATATTATGAAGGCGAAATTCCTACTTCCAAACAGCCTGCATCCGAAAATAAATCCACCCAGGAGCAACCATCTTCAGAAAATTCATCTTCATCGGCGTCTGCACCAGCTTTTAGTTTAATAACTGCGATTTCGGCACTTGTGCTTGTATTCCTCAGATTCTCTCGCCAGTAAATAAACTTGAAGCTATTCTGAATAGAGTGGATACCGACATCAAAATAGGAGATGCAAATGGGATCTGCACAGTTATAGTAAACAAGGTGGCTCTTTAGTGTCACAAACAATATGCATTTTGCAACTCTTCATCCAAACTATTAAGTTCATTAATTAATTTATCTATATTCAAAATAATTTCATTTTTTAAATACTCTATTTTTGTAAATGTTTCATTGCTATAAGGGTCTTTTTTGATTATTTCCAAGACTTCCTTTGATTTTGTCTTTTTTAAAGTAGTAGCCCAGTCATGTCCACTGAATGCATCTTTGCCTGTAACTACGGTTGCATAAAGCTTGAATAGAAATTCTTCCTTTCTTTCATCCTCTGCTAGAGCGTACTTTTTACTCTCGTTTTCAATTAAAACGGCGATATCACTTTCAAAGGAGATTGGAACATTTGAAGTATTAAGGTTTTCAATAGCAGTTTTTAGTGCTATAAAATGTTCCCTATAATAATCCAAATGTGAAGTTATTCGTGACATACTTCTATTGAGAATTTCATCTCTTTTATAAGTAAAAACTAAATTTTCATCTTTTAAACAGAATCTGTTACTTTTCTCACAAATTTGGAAAAATTCATACCCATCGAATTTAAGATTTAAACTTACAGTTTTATTCTCTAAATTGAGAATATAATCTCCATTTTCGAAATAGGGTTTTATATACTTTGCACAGTCCCTCAAAGGTCTAACTACTTTTTCAATAATTTTTTCTGCATTTTCTCTTTTAAAGTGATTCTCATCTTCTGAGTTTTCAATTTTTTCATTTGAAAGGCTGGTGAAAGTTTCATGAATCTTTGAGCTCTGAGGCTCAGGAGTTATTTTTCTTAATTCCCCAATCACAGGTTTATGGTTACTCTCAACTAAAGATCTTTCAATTAACAAGGATTCCATATCAGATACACTTTCACACACTTTTAATTTTCCAGCAAAGGGAACTAGTTGGAGCATATACAACACAAAACTGGCAGCATTTTTGGCTGCCAGTTTCTGTTGATTTTCTTTGTTATGACTTTTGTTTCCATCTGCCCAATCACAGATCGACTTGACAAGTATCCAATCAATTCTAGAGTCATGGCATGCCACATACATTCCGGCACCTTCCATTTCGCCGCCAATAGCTTCTGGGTCTAAATCGCATAATTGTTGGCGAAAGTCTATATTATCCACCAACTTTTCGCCAGATAGTATGAGACCAAAGCTTACTTTACACTTTGATTCATCCCAGCTCAAGTCTGCGCTTCGGAAATAGTTCAAAAGCTTTGTAGATGAATGTACTTTATCTCCACGCGGGATTAATTTGGGATTTCCGTCCTTTGTTCCTACTCGTTGAAGTTCGTAAAGCATAAGTTGTTTTGAAACTAAAACGTCACCTATAGATTGTTTTTTGGGATCAATGCCGAAAGCAATTCCTACCATAATCACTTCCTCGGGAGCTAAATCAATAATTCCCTTCTGCACAGTCTGTTGAGACGAACCTAACCCCCCAGATCCCATCTCTGACTGCACCATGAATATTCTCATTCCATTGACACTGCCAATGTCGTGATATATCCGGTCACCAATTAGTGATAACTGAGACGTTTGGTTAGTAATATCCTGAAATATGTCAATAATTGCTCTGCTTTCAGTCTTAGTTGCAGTAACTAACAAAATGTCGGCTTTTATGTTAGTTTCTTGGCTAATTGTTTCATTAACTTCATGCTCAAGTGGTTCTGGCGCTTCCCAGAAATTTCTGATTCTTTCTTTATATACTTTCAATTGTGATATACATTTATTGATATGGTTTTTATAGTCTTTGAGTTCTGTTTCATAATCTATATGCATGGTTGCAACTAAAACAAGATTTGATACATTCCAACGAAATTTTTTTGCATCTTCTTCTGAAAAAAGTTCGGTAACTAAAGTTTCAGTACCATAATATGCTTCGTGATATTCTGTATTGTAACGAGTATCATAAGTAGCATTATTTAGAATATGTTGGAACTGCTCGATTTTCTCATCTATTAATTCCAAAGCTTTACTCTTTAAAATATGCATATCGGTTAATAGTTATAAGTGTGTATAAAATTTATTATTTATCACTTGCCTACTTACGACTAGATACTGTAAAATTATTGTAACTATTCAGCCTATGTAAAACAGAATCAATAGCCATCTTTATGTTAATTCAATTGACAAATATCTGTAAATTGAGTTTCTTAAATTGTTGGCAATTGACTGTGTTCCTTCTTTTTCAGCAGGTTATTTCTTGGATTCCTCGTTTTCACTAAAATCAATATCTATAGACATTTTTTGATAGGCTGAATAGTTACAAATTATTTTATATAACCGAGTTATTTGAGTAATAATTGTTACAGTGTATACTCTGGAAAACGCTTACCTTTCTTCTCTTTTTGTTTTTTCGACTTCCTATAATTGAGCATTTTCTATGAAAAATTACTATATTTAAAAGGTTGCTTATACTGTAGCCTTCTGCCCTGCATTTTTGCAAAATGGGCTATTTCAAAGTGTTACCTACCTAAAAGTATGAGACCAATAATAAAAATTATAAAGCACAGTGGACTCAGTACCAAAATCTAGTGATGGATGTAAAATTCAAAATCACTAGATTTTGTAAATGGTCACCATCCGTGTAATACAACTTAATGATTCAAGTCTTTAGATAGCGAATATTGATTTTGATAAAAACTGGATTCTTCTTGCTAATTCAGATTTTCTATCAAAAATGCAAAAATCACTGGATTTTGGAACAGAGTCGCACAGTGCTATAAAATATATAATGGCTTTAACTAACTTTTCCATAATTAATCATCCTTTTAGAAGATATTAAAACATTCTATAAGTACTTGCTGATATTTGCGCTTCTATGGTAAAAGCAGATGCCAAATAGGTTTATAATTCTGCAAATTGTAAACGCTTAGTAAAATATCTGTGTTTTTCTGTAGATTTTATAAGACTTACACGATAATTTTAAAAAAAATCAAAGAAAATAGTGACAATTTATTGATATTACCAATTGTTCTTGTGAATCCAATGTTTTTCAACTTCGTTGCCCTTATATAGTACTTTAATTCAGCATTTCAAAGCGCATAAATGCCATTTGATATTGATATATGCGCTTAAACTTGCGCACATGATATTCAAGGTAAAATAAATCGCAATCATTTGACCTTGTAAATTTGCGGGAAAACATAATATGCGCCTAAAAAAGCAGAAGTTAAGATAAGTAGAGTTAAGGGGAGAATTAAATGCGGCTTTCTGCACGTTTTAAAAAGAGAATGCACTACTTGGTGATTGCATGTACTGTTCTAAATATTCTTGTTATTATGAATTTATATAGGATTACTGGCGATGTATCTGTATTAGTGGAGGTAGGTGGATGGCTAGTGGCATTAATGTACGAATATGCGTTCATAAAATCTGCTAAAGACGAGACTTTTGAATAGGCTTGCTTTTGCAGTAAACGAACTTATCTAACATATACATGAAGAAGTCCAATCTTTATCCGTTTTCTTTTAATCTGTAACCTGCACGGACATCGATGATCTAAAACAAACACTGTAAAAACGCTTAAATATTTTTAATACTGATATTCATATGCAGACCTATTTCCTAGGTTTGGTCTGTAATCATAAGGAGCAGGCCTTATTCTTTCCATGCTTCTCTCAAACCCGTTGGCGGGATTGCTCTTACCCGCCCATATATCTCTTACTCGGTCTCACAGAGTCTAACGTTATATACAGTCTTTGACGTAACTGATTTTGTATCTGTGTGTAAGTCTTATCTTTATAATTCTTTTTAATTTCTTGTGTATTTCTTTTTCTGCATTTCTTAACACTTATCCTGTGTTCATATCAGTACATATAATACAACTTATTTGTATAAACACCATGTTTGAACACGAATACAAATAAATATAATAAAGAAAAATAATTATATACAGATAATTATCAGG
>NZ_LMVP01000140.1 GCF_002287235.1 Methanosarcina spelaei | reverse complement strand
AAAAAATAAATAATACATTAAAAAATAAATAATACATTAAAAAATAAATAATACATTAAAAAATAAGCCAAGGAATATTTAAAAATCAAACTTGTATTAATATTCACTAATGAGGATTTTTTATACTTCAAACAAACGAATACTGAGAAGTACATAATAACTGTAGGCAAGAAAAAAATCAAAAATAAATAATTGCGAAATAAGCGTGTTGTAACATTAATATTTGTCTGCTCAGATTTTACTCGTAGAAACTGGTAAATTTCATTGTATGAATGAATCGCAGTATTGGAGAAATGTTTCTCCTAGCAGAGATTGTGTGAAATGGATAATTTAATGGATATATATATACTTGGAAGTTAAAATGGAGAAAAGGTATAATTATCTGTATTTCGCTGAAGGAGGATAAACGTTTGTCTATCTCTGGATTCGATGTAAGTGACCAGAAAGATAAGGAAAAACTTCGGGATGGTGAAGAACTGTACATAGCGCTCTTCAAAAACATCAATGACGCCGTTCTTCTCACTTCACCTG
Source organism: Methanosarcina spelaei (assembly GCF_002287235.1). Lineage (GTDB taxonomy): Archaea > Halobacteriota > Methanosarcinia > Methanosarcinales > Methanosarcinaceae > Methanosarcina > Methanosarcina spelaei. The sequence goes on along the minus strand of NZ_LMVP01000140.1, from coordinate 4,498 downwards.
ACGGAACCATTTATACGGCTAATCCCAAAGCCTGCAGGATTTTCAGAATGACCGAGGAGGAAATCATACGGGCTGGAAAATCCGGGATTGTAGACACGTCCGGCCCAGAACTCGAGCTTGCTCTTGAAAAAGCCGGAAAGTTCAAAGGGGAGCTCAATTTTAAGAGGAAAGATGGCACTATCTTCCCTGGAGAGTTGTCAACTGTATTTTTCTCCGATAAGAATGGTCTGGTGAAAACTGTCATGATTATCAGGGACATCACAGAGTACAAGCGGATTGCAGAGTCGATGCGGAAAAGTGAAGAGCGTTACCGGATGCTTTTCACAAATATGACAGATGCTTTCTTCGTTGCTGAAGTTATTTACGATAAGAATGGCACGCCCTGTGATTATCGTTTCCTTGAGCTTAATTCTGCTTATGAGTGTTATACGGGCTTAAAGAAGGAACAGTTATTAGGTAAGACGGTACTTGAAGTGTTTCCTGATGCCGATCCTGTTGGGTTAAAGGAATATGAAAAAGTGACACTTTCTGATGTACCGACTTATTATGAAGTCAAGAGTATAGAGGTTAAAGACAGGTCTCTTGATGTTTATGTGTTTAGACCTGAAAATGGAAAACTTGCGTTGGTTTTCAAAGATGCCGATAAAAAAAAGGAGACCAGAGAAGCACCTGGAAAGGCTCACGACAATTTAGAAGAGAAAATTATAGAACGAACGGTAGAGCTTGAGAAGGCTTATAGTTATTTGAAAGAAAGTGAAAAAAGTCTTGCTGAAGCTCAACAAATAGCTCATATTGGAAACTGGAACTGGAACATTGTAAATAATAAGTTGGTCTGGTCTGATGAGTTATATCGCATTTTTGGACTTAAGCCTAAGGAACTTGAAGTGACTTATGAACTGTTTTTAACTTATGTGCACCCGGATGACCGGGATTACGTAAACATTGCCTTTAAAATAGCCTTAACTGGTGAACCCTTCGACATTATTTATAGAATCATCCTGGCTGACGGATCTAAGCGAGTAGTCCACGCAAAGACTGAAGTTATTTTCGATAAGGACTCTCCTGTCAGGATGAGAGGAACAGTTCAGGATATTACCGACAGAAAACAGATGGAAAAGGCATTGCGCGAAAGTGAGGAAAAGTACCGCAATATCGTTGAGACAGCAAACGAAGGCATATTCTTGATGGATGCTGAATTCAATGTCACTTACGCTAATAAAAGAACTGCGGAGCTAATGAGGTACGCTCAGGAAGAAATTATTGGTAGACCTGTAATGAATTTTATTTGTGAAGAGAGCAAACCTACTGCCAGAAAGAATCTGGAAAAAAGGCGCGGTGGTATTAGTGAGATCTATGAATTGAAGTTAATGTGTAAGGACGGTTCACTCTTCTGGGCATTTATAAGCGCTAAACCGTTATTTAATAAAGACGGGGATTTCACTGGCTCTCTATGTATGTTCACTGATGTCACCAAAAGAAAAGAAGTTGAAACAAAGCTTAAGGAAACTCTTGACAATTTGGAAAATTTGGTAAAAGTACGTACGGAAGAGCTTGAAATAGCTTTCAATTCATTGAAAGAAAGTGAAAAAAGTCTTGCTGAAGCTCAACAAATAGCTCATATTGGAAACTGGAACTGGAGCATTGTAAATAATAAGCTGCTCTGGTCTGATGAGTTATATCGCATTTTTGGACTTAAGCCTAAGGAACTTGAAGTGACTTATGAACTGTTTTTAACTTATGTGCACCCGGATGACCGGGATTACGTAAACATTGCTTTTAAAAAAGCCTTAATTGGTGAACCCTTTAACATTAATTATAGAATCGTCCTAACTGATGGATCTGAGCGAGCAGTCCACGCAAAAACTGAAGTTATTTTTGATGCAAGTAATTCTCTTATTCGAATGAGGGGAACCGTTCAGGATGTTACTGAACGTAGAATAGCAGAAGAAAAACTCCGTGAAAGTGAAGAACAGTACCGCAATATCGTTGAAACAGCAAATGAAGGTATATTCTTGATGGATTCCAAATTCAGGATTACCTTTGCTAATAAAAGAACTACAGAATTAATGGGGTACACTCACGAAGAAACTATCGGTAGACCGGTAGTGGACTTTATTTGTGAAGAAAGCAAGCCTACTGCCGAAAGGAATCTGGAAAAAAGGCGCGGTGGTATTAGCGAGAGCTATGAATTGAAGTTAATGTGTAAGGACGGTTCACTCTTCTGGGCACTTATAAACGCTAAACCGTTATTTAATAAGAATGGCGATTTCACTGGCTCGCTATGCATGTACACCGATATCACCAAAAGAAAAGAAGCTGAGGAAGCTCTGGCAAACATTGAAAATGCCCGTAAGAAAGAGATTCACCATCGTATTAAGAATAATTTGCAGGTAATCTCATCCCTGCTGGATTTACAGGCTGAAAAGTTCAAAGGCAGAGAGGATATTAAGGATTCGGAAGTTCTTGAAACCTTCAGGGAAAGCCAGGATCGTGTAATTTCAATGGCTCTCATCCATGAAGAACTGCATAGAAACGAAGGGCTTGATAAGCTTAATTTTTCACAGTATATTAAGGAACTTGCGAATAATCTCTTCCTTACCTATAAACTTGGAAATGACGGTACCAGATTCGGTAAGGATATAGAAGAAAATATTTTCTTTAATATAGACACCGCAGTACCGTTAGGTATTATCATAAACGAACTTATTTCAAACTCTCTAAAGTATGCATTTCAAGGAAGAGACTGTGGAGAAATCCGAGTTAAACTGCATAGAGAAGAGGACAGAGAATGCGGGATTGAAGAATGTAATAGTACAGCTTATGTTCTGTCGGTCTCAGACAACGGAGTTGGCATTCCCGGAGAACTTGACATCAAAAACCTCGATAGTCTGGGACTTCAGCTTGTAACTTCTCTTGTTGAACAGTTGAACGGAGAACTGGAACTGGAAAGGAATAACGGGACAGAATTCACTATAAGGTTCACAGTAATAGAAATGAATAATCAGGCATCAGTCCCACTCAATAATGATTAATCGAATGATCAACTATTTAAAAAATCAATAAATAAGTGAATAAGCAACTGCTTAAAAAGCCAATAATTATATTGAAAAATACAATAGAAGCATGCCAATATGCACTGCCCTCATTCTGCGCATAAAAACCTTAATTTAGACCCTTTATCAATTCTCAAACTCTCTTATCCTTCATCATGGTAGTCCACGCAGTTAGGAGTGTTGTCATCTGTATCATGCAAAGATGAAACTCCTACAAAGATGAAGCTCCTATATATAATGCTTGAAAAAACTCAACCTATTCGATCACTATGTGGGCAAACGACAAAAGACCGGGTACTTCTTCGTTGTCAGTATGCCATCAAGTTTTACAGCAGATTTTCATCTGCCCATCTATCAAACATCTGCAATTGCTCTTCCGTATGGAAGTAATGCTCCCCATGCTCCAGGACTTTAACTGCTGAATGATATCTTGCTGCAAACGTTGAAATCTCGTTCCATTCAGACAGATTATCGTCAGAACCGTACAAAATGGCAGTAGGCACTTTCCATTCAAAACAAATCGGGTTTTCTCTCACGTAGCAATAATAGTTCCATTCCAGTATCTGCCCAATCGGCAATCGGATTTCATGCTCTGCTTTTAGTCTTTCTTCACTTACATGGAAATCTTCCATTATATTGTGTATGATGCGTTCCATGTTGACGATTGGCGAGAGAAATAAACTTTGCTTTATGTCAAAGTCATGGTAGGCAAGCAGGCTAAAATAGGTTCCCATGCTACACGCAAACAAACGAATATCGGATGCAAGCGACTTTGCATGGATATAAACAGCGGCCAAATCACTTACGCAATTTTTGGGAATACATGCATATTCCTCGTCTACACGTTCACCGTGCATAGGCAGGTCAAAGCTTAACGCCTGGTAACCTTTTTCAATGGCTTTTTGTGCCATCATGGAAATTACGGTGTCTTCTTTATTGGAAAGGTTTCCATGAACTTCAATCAATAGCTTTTCACTCTGCTTTCCCCATAGGATGGCAGGAATACGAATTTCATTGTTTGAGATATAAAAATGTCTTTTCTCCATTCTCTCACTTATCTATGAGCAAAAATAAATATATTCGCCATCATTCGACTCAGTTCAAAACTCCAGTGATAAAAGTCAGTGTAATATCACTAAATAAATTCATAGTTTTTATGATTATTTATTTGTGTTGTTAGACGTATAACAGTAATTATAAATCTTACTCATAATATCTTTTTGGTGTTCTCCGCTCCTCCGTTCTCTTAGACATTCTTAATCGTTAATTAAGAATATTCGTTCTCACTTCCCAGTTCGCAAGTTCCGTCAACAACAGATTTAAGTCCGGGCTGAGGCTGTTCGCTTCTGCGAAAAAAGGCTGAGAATCCATTAGCCGATCAAACAACCGTTGGTCGTGTCCTCAAATTATTGAACAGGAACTCTAAATGTTAATAGTTCCTTTAA
>NZ_LMVP01000139.1 GCF_002287235.1 Methanosarcina spelaei | reverse complement strand
TTTCTAGCTTCAATTTATATCTAAATCGGTTAAATTCCTTTTTTGCCTTTATACTCCATTCTTGATGCTTTTCTTCATTCATAATTACGTTAAGTTCTTCAGATAGAATTTTTTCCAGGAATTTAATCTCATTTTCACGATTGTAAAATATATTCAATAACCTGTATTTTAATAGTTCCTGTTCAATTGTTGTTTTCTTCGGAAAATCGCTAACTATAAGCTTGTTTAAGTGCATCAAACAGTATTGATGCACTAACTTATCCCCAAAAACTTCCTTTAAAATATCTGGGTATCTCTTATCAAAATCCGTAACAATAAACACAGGTTCTGATGTATCTAGATTTTTTCGTAGAAACGTTTTGATGGTTTCTGAACTTTTATCCTCAAAAAGTTCATCTGCTATTGTTCTTTGAGTTTTTGCATCCAGTAATGTTAAACGGTATTTCTGACAACGTCCCTCTTTTGGATGCTGTTCGTCATAGTGCACCATATGTACATTTTCTAAAATTGGAACATTTTCCTGTTCCATTTCTTTGTTGAATGTTCTAAAAATAGTGCTTCTTGATCTTGGAAATATGAAGCTCATTATATCAGAAATTCCATCATAAGAAACTTTATGGTATCTGAGCACCTGGAAAAAATTATTAAATGAATCAAAAAGTAAAGTTTTCAGACCTTCCCAAAAACTATGATCTTCTTCGTCTGTACTACCACAATTTTGGCATTTGTATCGACCAATGCTGATTTTTCCAAGACCTTTTTTGATGTATAGATTATAGCCGTTATGAACCATAGGAGCACTGCAAATAGGGCAGGCTGGAGGAATTTTTCTACGAAAAATTCCTCTTGTGGTATATTCGTAATCATTGCTATAACTATCAAAAAGGTATGAGAGAGCAGGGAGTTCCGATAAGTTATTAAGAGTAAGATTTATAATTACCATTGTTTTTGCCGTAACATCATTACATAGTTATAGAATTATAAATTTATATAGTGATGTTACACTTACTTTCATCACTAGATTTTGGAACTGAGTCAAATGTTTAGTGTTTAAATTGAAATCGATATCAGATTCCAGTTTTGCATTTGATGAATAATTTAACAAATTTTATGAAAATCAATGCAATTGATAACGATTTTTCCTTAACCGATGACCAATGAGTAAATATCAGAATTCCTGAACGACTACTTTTACTTATTTCCGGTTTTCCCTTACCAGTTCATAAAAAATCTTTATTTCTTCATCTGGATTTTTTAATATTTGTTCCAAGAGATTAAAGGAAACGTAGCAATGCTAATTAATCATCATATGCAATAATAATTAGATGGCGCCGAATACAAGATCACAGGAAAAGAAAAAGGTTCTCTTTCTATGCACCCACAACTCTGCCAGGTCCCAGATGGCTGAAGGTCTTTTGAGGGATATTTATGGAGATCGATACGAGGCTTACAGCGCAGGTGTCAGTGCCACAACTGTTAATCCTCATGCGCTTCAGGTAATGAAGGAAATAGGTGTTGATATCTCCAGTCAATACTCCAAAACTCCCAAAGAGTTCCAAGACATCATTTTTGATATGGCAATCACGGTATGTGACCGGGCTAAAGTGACCTGCCCAATTTGCAGTACAAATCTGGAGATTCCTGCAGAATATCCCAGAGCAAGAGAAGTAATTCACAAAAGTTTTGAAGATCCTGCTGCGGCGGTGGGGTCGGAAGAAGAACAGCTTAGAGTCTTTCGGCGAGTCAGAGATGAGATAAAGGATTGGATCTTGCAGACATTTTAAAAAACATTCCAAACTTGAAAAGCATATACTTTACTTTTATTAACCTGAATAACTGTGAAAGTCAAAATAGTCTTTATTTCCCATTTAACAATAAGAGTAGTTTCCTGTTTCGAAAAATATATATAGTTTCAAAGATTCAATAATTAATGATATGATTGATGAAGAAAATATAAAACTTTTTAAAGCTCTAAGCGAAGATACAAGGTATAGAATAATTAAGGCTTTAATCGAATCTGAAAATAACTGCAGAGAAAACAAATACAGTAATAAAGGGGAGCTATGTGCCTGTGAGATCCCGGAAATAATTGGTAGGACCCAATCCAATACTTCGATGCACCTTGCAAAGTTGCAGGATTGGGGAATAATTAAGGTAAGAAAAGAAGGGAAGATGAGGCTCTATTCTATAGAAAACAATAAAATCAGAAAGGTTTTAAAAGTTATTGACGAGTAATTTTTTTGTCCAATCACTTCAGTCGAAGTTCAAGATCTGTAATCCAAGATATGTGATATATTGTTTTTCTATCTCTTATGGCTCCTTTATTGGATTCATTTAAGACTTGTAATTTAGTTGACTATCTTAAAACCTTTTTGAAATCCGATACAAATGTCACATAATCAAATAGAAGATAGAGTTCAATAGTACCTAAAGTTCAATAGTACCTAAAGTTCAATAGTACCTAAAGTTCAATAGTACCTAAAGTTCAATAGTACCTAAAGTTCAATAGTACCTAAAGTTCAATAGTACCTAAAGTTCAATAGTACCTAAAGTTCAATAGTACCTAAAGTTCAATAGTACCTAAAGTTCAATAGTACCGTTAACTTTTTATCCCATAAAGAATATATCAATATATATTGATATGATCAAGAATGAATTCGATCTCAAATTAGATCACGAACCTTAAAGAAGGATTCCAAAATGGTTGATATATTCTATCCTCTTCAATGGATTGCTGACAAACTGACATATGAGGTCTTCGGGATTGCACCTGATACTCACCTTGGGGCAAGTGTCAATTTCATCATTTATGATGTGATGAAGATTTTCATCCTGTTAGCCTTTATGATCTTTGTTGTCTCCTATATCAGAACCTATATTACCCCTGAAAAAAGCCGAAAAATTCTTGGAGGGAAAAAAGGACTTCACTACCATCTGCTGGCCTCAATGATAGGAGTGGTCACCCCTTTCTGTTCGTGCTCATCCGTTCCGATCTTTATAGGGTTTGTGGAATCTGGAGTTCCTCTAGGAGTAACTTTTTCCTTCCTTATTACTTCCCCCTTAGTAAACGAAGCCGCAATTGCTGCACTGTGGGCCACCCTTGGTCTTGAAGCAACCTTGATCTATGTGATATCAGGTATTCTACTTGGCGTGCTAGCTGGATATCTTATAGGTCTCCTGAAGATGGAAAAATACGTAGCCGATTTTGTTTACAAGGTTAAAGTAGGTGATCAGTCCAAGAAGCCTGAAGAGCTCAACATAATGGAACGGGCTGCCATTGCCTATGACAGTGTTAAAGATATTGTGGGAAAAGTCTGGATCTATGTGATTATTGGAGTCACTCTCGGAGGCATCTTCCATGGATACGCACCTGAAGGTATCCTGGCGAAATATGCAGGTAAGGGCAATCCGTTTGCCGTTCCAATTGCGGTCGCTATAGGGGTGCCTCTCTACTCGAATATTATGGCTATGATCCCCATAGTAGAAAGCTTGATTGGCAAAGGGCTTCCAGTAGGGACTGCCTTAGCCTTCCTTATGGCGGTTAATGGAATTTCCCTCCCAGAAATAATAATTCTGAAAAAGGTGCTTAAAAACGAGTTGATAGGGGCTTTTGTTTTAATCATGACCATATCTATTATTTTTACGGGATATTTGTTTAATATTATTCTATGATATCAAAAGGTTCTGAAGCTTGAAATATACAAAAAAATACAAAGACAAAAGCAATAGAAAGTAAAATAGAGGTTAGAAACATGAAAATTGAAATTCTTGGTACTGGTTGTGCAAAATGTAAAAAAACAAAGGAAATTATTGAAAAAGTACTAAAGGAAACGGGTGTTGAAGCCGAAGTTGTTAAAGTAGAAGATGTTGAAAAAATTTTGAACTATGGTGTCATGGTCACCCCTGCAGTTGTAGTTGATGGGGATTTGAAAACAGTAGGCAAGACCCCAGATGAAAAAGAAGTTCGAAAGTGGATTTCTCAATAACAAAAGAGACCTAGTTATATCAAATAAAAATGCTAATAAAAATCAACAAGGGGAATAAATCATGGTAGAAGATACAAAATGTTCATGTGGTTCAGCAAATGTAGCAATTTTCCCATGTGTTGGAGCTTCAAATGTAGGTCAGCTTTCAAATAAAGTTGCAATTGAACTCGAACAACAAAACTTTGGAAACCTTATGTGTACCGTAGGAATCGGAGCTAGAGCCCCCGGACTTATGAAATCTGCCGAGGCTTCAGAAAGGATAATTGCAATTGATGGCTGCCCGGTAAACTGTGCAAGAAAAACTCTCGAACTTGCAGGTTTCAAAGTGGATCGACATATTGTAATTTCTGAGTTAGGAATTAAGAAGAATAAAGACAAGAATCTCAAGGACAATGAAATCTCAGAAGCTCTGGAAAAAACCCTTGAGAAACTACAATCCGAATGATCTCGATTTCAATTAATATCTATGCATTGCTGAGACCATTTATCTGAATAACAAAAACTTAAATTACAAAAATTAAGGGTGACAAATTGGCTGAATTTACTGTAAATTCTACTATCTGTGGTTTTGTTCACAAGATACATGGAAGCAAAAAAGGAAACAAAATTATTGTTGATATCGAAACTCCGTGTGAAAAGATAAAGAAATTCTCTCACATGGAAGTTCCCATGATGGAAATTCTGGATATCAAGAACAACTATGTCATTGATAGAGCACAGGAGGCGCAGTGCTCCTCTAATTGCCTTGTACCCTGTGCAGTGCTCAATCTTTGTAGAATGGAAAGTGGTTTCCTTGCAAAATCCCTGGTAAAAAAAGCAGGTAGCATCAGTATAGAGTTTGATGAAGTTTAAAAACGGAGGCAAGCTTTCCTTTTTTAATTTTTCAATAAATGTCTTCAAGAGGCTTATCCTTTCTTAATTTTGGACATTACATTCTGCTTTACTTCATTTTCATATTTCTTCCAGCTGTGTTCATGAATCTCGGGCATGGAAATTTCCGGAGCTTCACTTCTTTCTTTTCCGCTACAGGAATCGATCGCCTGTTGGATGACTGTGGGATCAGTTGTTCCTACACCCTAGCTTCGGCAGGTTAACGCAACTAGAGGTATATATTTTCATATTCCTCTCCC
>NZ_LMVP01000138.1 GCF_002287235.1 Methanosarcina spelaei | reverse complement strand
TGGCGCGGACATACCCCGTTGCTTGCAGCGGGGTGCGCCAGCGCAACTTTGATTTTTACTTCAGGAGAATCCAAGAACTCTTTCTGAAATTAAAGACTATTTTGATGTAAAGTCACCTGAAATCCTGCCTCGCCTTAAAGAAATGGAAAGCGCAAACTTGATTATCAGGCAGGAAGGAATGTATCGGCTGACACCTCTCGGAAAAGTTTCAGCTATACATTATAAGCCCTTACTGGATACTCTTACAGCTATAGAAGCAAACGAAATTTTCTGGAGAGATCATGACCTTGCTGCAATTCCTGATCTATTGTTAAACAGAATTCAGGAACTCAAAGAGTGTAGAGTCGTAAGAGATGAACAGGAACATATTTACGATACTCATAAGGCGTTCATGGAAAATGTACGGGCTTCTACCCACTTCGTGGGCTTTTCATCCATTTTCCTACCAAGCCATCCTACTATGTTTCTAGACTTAGCTCGCAGGAATATTCCGACTTCAATAATTCTTACACCTAATGTATTTTTTAAAATAAAAAGTGAACATGGTACTGAGATTGAAGAGTTCCTTAAGTTCAAGCATACCGGTCTCTACGTATATGACAATGCAAAAGTAGCCTTTGTGGTAACAGACCGTTTCCTATCCCTTTCGTTATTTTTCAAAAACGGAACCTATGATCCTCGAAACGACCTGATAGGTTTTGACTCGTCTTCAATCAAATGGGGAGAGGAGCTTTTTAAGTATTATAAAGAAAACTCAATTGAGATAAAGAATTTATAAAATTCTTTGAAGACTTCTGGAAAGAAACCTTAAAACTATAGGAAATAGGAATTGTAGAGTTTGGTTTTTTCCAGATATATTTCTGGATAACTGTATGCCTTATTCTGAATATTTTACTTGTTCTATTTTTTTGCATTTTTTATACTTTTTCCTTTATTTTATATGTTTTACAATTACTCTGTTGTTTTTGTACTTTTTTGTACTTCTTCCATTGTTTTTGACTTTTTTATAATTATTTACTGTTTTTGCATACTCCCATAAACTTTACTTGATATGAAAGGACTTTTAAGTCCTTTCATTTGTTTGAGCCTGAATTCGAAGAATTTCATGTTTTTAGGTATTTTTATACCAGGAAGGTACTTACAATCGTTTTTAGTCCGACAATTGAGGTTGATTCCCCATCCACAAGAATTGTTCTCTCTAATTTGTGAAAAGTGGTTTCCATATCATCAGTTTTTGTATAATTTTTAATGCATATCAGCCCACATATAAAGCTATAGAGGACAATAAGAGGTTCGAAAGCAATAATTCCGTTAATTAAGGCAATACCGAGAATCAGGTGAGAGAGCAGGTGTAATCCGAGAAGGAAATTACGGGTATTTTGTTCTCCAAGGCTTACTGGAAGGGTCTTGAGACCTGCGAGAGTATCTCCTTTGACATCTTTGAAATCATATATTGTGGAGTTAATAAAGAGCTTAACTCCAAAGAAAGTGAAAACTAAAACAATGGGAAGCACGCTCCTACAGGTGCTGCCAGCAAGCCCTGAAATAAAAGCTCCCCAGGTGAGACCTACAATAATGTTTTTGACTCCAAGTCCACCTTTGAGTTTTAAAGCAAATTTTCCTATTTTGATGCCTTTACTATAAAGGAGGCCGGTTACAAGTGGTAAGAATGCGAGTGCAATCACTCCTTCTTTTGCCAATACGTAACTTCCTATCACGAAGGTAATCATAGAGGCTGCAAACCCTATTTCTTTTCTTGATCCACTCAACTCTTTTCGGTTTACAATATCTTCTTCGGAGCCAAGAGCTCTATCGAGTGTATATACGCTGTAAATTACGAGTCCTCCTGCAACGCAGGTGAATATACTCGAATGAACTTGAAGCAGGAGGAAAGCAATATGAATTCGTAGTGCGCCTGAAAACGCAACTAAAATGGAACTTTTTAAGAGTTCAAGTGTTGCGTTCTTTTCCCCAATTTCTGGGTCATTCTTTCGTCTGTACCTGAGAAAACGTTCAAAACTTCCGAAAAATACATTGAAGCTCATAAAAATAATATTGGTAAACTTTTAAATATTATTTATTCAGTGTAACATTTTACAATGTTTCTAAGATATGAGGATTAATATTAGGTTTATAGAAATGAACAAACACTAGCTGAGTAAACTAACGCTTATTTTAGAAGGAAATCATGTTCTTGCTATCCTCAAAAAGATTGATATATATCCTCAATGATCTCAAAATAATCATATTTTTTAAAATTAATATTCCTCTCTTTCGTTGTTTCTGGAGCAAAAGAAATCAATATTATTTGTACAGTTATTCGGCCAACATGAAAATCATTGAGCTTTACTGTGGTTTCAACAATAACTGTTTTTAAGCTTACTGATACTGTTTTTCAGAGTTTAACTGAGTGTAAACTACTCGCTTAAAACAGCGAAGAGCCAAAATCAAATAAATCTGCTGGACGGCACTAATGGAAATTCTGGAAAAACGGTTCAAAGAGAGAATATAAGCTTTCCCGGAAGGCTCTGATATGTAGAAAAGATCAAAAATTAAAAATAGAGGGCAGTAAAGCCCAATAAAAAAATTATAATTGTTATAAAGGAACTACTTTCTTTCCATACGCTTCGTTCAATACTTGACCAAGAGCTGTGTATATTGCAGAGAGTCCTGTAAGGATTCCTTCATAACCAGCTATCTTCAGGATTCCGGCGTTTCCCAGATAATTTCCTGCTGCAAGCAAGAAAAACAAGATTGTTAGAGTCAGGAAAACAACGGAGAGAGCCCTTGAGCCTTTGAGCGTACCTATGAACATGAAAAGGGTGAAAACCCCCCACATGAATAGGTATGCAGCAAATGAGAGTGAATCTGCGGCCAGCCCTGCATAATCTGGAGACTTAGGAATAAGGACAATACCCACTAAAGAGAGCCAGAAAAGCCCGTAGGAAGTAAAAGCTGTGGCCCCAAAAGTATTTCCTTTCTTCCATTCCTGGATTCCGGCAATTACCTGAGCTAACCCACCGTAAAAGATACCCATCGAAAGAATCATTGCGTTCATCGGATAGAAACCTGCATTGTGTATGTTCAAAAGCACAGTTGTCATTCCGAAACCCATCAAGCCTAGAGGAGCTGGATTTGCGGATAAATCCGTTATTTTTATATCACGAATATTCATAACATCTTTAATATTTTGACTCATAAAATTAAATCCTCCTTACCGTTACCGGAAGTTTAGCCTGAATTTCCAATAAAAATCACATTAAGATAATCAATTGTTTTTAAGGTCCATTTTTCACGTTTCGGAAATATGTAATTGTTAATACTTATAATTAGGGACAGTATTTATATTTTTAATATAATATATATAGACAATATAAAAACCCACAAAAGCTATTAAGAATTTTCATAATAAGCTATTTATTAACGAGTGTTGAATTTGCTTCATATGACTCAGGTAAAAAAACCTCTTATGCTCATTATTCTTGATGGTTGGGGCTATAGGGAAGCAATAGAAGGAAATGCTGTCCTGGCAGCCAAAACTCCAAATCTTGACCACTTGATGGAAGAATATCCCTGGTGTTTCTTAGAAGCATCAGGGGAAGCTGTAGGCCTTCCGGAAGGCCAGATGGGAAACTCCGAAGTCGGGCACCTGAATATAGGAGCAGGGCGAATTGTTTATCAGGACTTAACCCGAATAAACCTCTCCATAAGGAAAGGTGACTTCTTCAAGAATCCGGCTTTTTTGGGTGCAATTTCAAATGCCAAAGCCAACGATTCAAGCCTTCATCTCATGGGGCTTGTCTCCTACGGAGGCGTTCACAGTTATATGACCCACATTTATGCCCTTATCAAACTAGCACAGCAGGAAGGGTTGAAAAAAGTATATATACATGCTTTTCTGGACGGCAGAGACGTGCCTCCTAAAGCCGCCCTCAAAGACATAAAGGAGCTTGATGCTTTTTGTAAGGAGAACGGAAGTGCTAAAATTGCCACCATATCAGGGCGCTATTACGCAATGGACAGAGACAAGCGTTGGGATAGGACAAAACTTGCCTATGATGCACTTACTATGGGAGTTGCGCCTTACAAAGCTCCTGATGCAGAAACTGCAGTTTCTGAAGCTTATGAAAGAGGAGAAACTGATGAGTTTGTAAAACCGACTGTGATCGCAGATTTAGAAGGAAAGCCTGAGGCAGTCATAAAGGATAATGATTCTATAATCTTCTTCAATTTCAGGCCTGACAGAGCACGGCAGCTTACCTGGGCTTTTGTAAATAAAGACTTTGATAGCTTTCCCAGAGAGAAATATCCGAAAGTTTACTATGTTTGTATGGCCCAGTACGATGAAACCCTGGATTTACCTATAGCTTTCCCATCAGAAGAGCTGAAAAACGTGCTTGGTGAAGTCCTGAGCAAGCAGGGACTGGTCCAACTTCGGACTGCTGAAACCGAAAAGTATGCCCATGTGACCTTTTTCTTGAACGGAGGACAGGAAAAATGCTATGAAGGAGAGGACCGTTGCCTTATTCCCTCTCCAAAAGTTGCTACTTATGACCTTAAACCCGAAATGAGTGCGTATGAGGTTACGGATGAAGTTATAGAAAGGATTCGGTCAGGAAAATATGACGTCATTATCCTTAATTTCGCAAACATGGATATGGTAGGGCACACTGGAATTTTTGAGGCAGCAGTAAAGGCAGTAGAAGTCGTTGATAACTGCGTGGGCAGAATTGAAGCAGTTCTGGAAGAAGTTGGAGGCGTAGCAATTATAACTGCAGACCACGGAAATGCCGAACAGATGGAAAACCCGAGAACGGGAGAGCCACATACAGCACATACTTCAAATCCGGTAAAGTGTATTTACTTCGGAAATAACGAAGTTAAAGCACTTAAAAACGGAAAATTATGCGATCTTGCACCAACCCTTCTGGAAATTCTCAAAGTCCGGAAGCCTGAGGAAATGACAGGGGAATCTCTTATTATAAATTAATAACTCGAAAAGGAAAAAATAAACTGAAACTATTAAAGAAATAGAAAATGATCTGAAATTATTAAAGAATGAAAAAAAGCAATTTGAAATTTCAGAAAATCTCATTTTCCTTTCTTAGTTTTCCTCTCCTAATTTTCTTTTCTTAGTTTTCCTCTCCTAATTTTC